>DAHXPE010000305.1 GCA_027364495.1 Candidatus Heimdallarchaeota archaeon
ACATTTATTGATGAATTTCCAAAATCATTTTTTAAGTTAGAAAATTTAGAAGATCTGGTAATACATTTTTATAAAAAGGATATAACAGATAATTTGCTATCAAAACTTTTGACCATATAAATTAAATTCGACAAGAGAGCATGTGGAGAGGAATTACTATGTCTGATTATCAGAATTCTAAAAGACAAAGAGTAAAAAAAGCGTGCTAGTAGAAAAAATTCTATTTAATTTCAGTTCTAGCGAAAGGTTAGATAGACATTTCAATGTTGTGAAGAGTAACAGTAAATTAAGAAAAACACTCAAGTTTTTTGCAAGATACAAAAAAAAGTGTCATGGATCGTTCCATAATCCTTTTTGAAAAACATATAGATAAGGATTATTATTTTGAGTGTCTGGAAGGAGTGGCGCGGGTGGCAGCCATAAAGTCTAATAATAAGATAAAATACATTAAATGTACTGTCGAAGGGATGTAAATGAGTAAGTTGAAGTTGAAAAAGTCAAAGAAGTTAAGAACGAAGTCATTATTATGAGTGATTACTCAGAAGCTGTTAAAAGGAAGTATTCTGCAAAACCAACAATTGGAAAAGTAATTATGATGGTCATGGGAAAAATTAAGAGGTAATGATAATATGATATTTAATTTAATTCATGGTAAAAATCAATGATAATAGTGAAAAATTGCAATTCTATTTTTATTTCTGTAAACAATTTGTCTCTTAAAAACATTCTCAGAGGTCTTAAAATTTGATTAATTGCATGGTAAAAATCAATTTCGTTTATTAATCAATTTTTTAATTCAATGAAAACCATGACCATTAATTTATCATAAGAATCAATACTAAATCAATTCTTTTTTAAAGGCAATAACTGGTAATATGGTCGAATTGAGACCTTTATACTGATGAATCATAAATGGGTTATACTAATGAATCACAAACACGGGCACTGTTTGTATTACTCAGTCGCCTAAGGTATTTTGTGGTTGTGATTATTTATCTAAACGATTTTTGATCCCCTTGACAAAATACGGATAGCCTAATAGTGTCTGACTATATTTTCTACCTTTTTTATTATTAGAATGAATTTTCCTTAATTAGAATCTGATTTATTGGATAACTATTAATATGTTTAATAATTCTAATTACAAAGTGAATAGTATGGTTGAAGATGACATTGATAATCAAAGAAATGAAATTTTAAATTTAGAACATAATAACTTCACTTTAATGCCATTTGGATTAACTGGAGATTCATTAGTCAATTTCAATGAGCCAAAATACGCTATATTTGAACGCGATTTAAAAGAAGATCAGACAACATTTCCAATTTTTTCAGGAAATCTAGGTGAGCACAAGATCGTCCAAAGATTTGGGTTCGAATTAGTAGGTAGTTTAGATTTGACAATTAATGATGATAGTTATGACTTAAATTTATATTCGTTACATTAATGATCAACCTAAGACTCATACATTTAGAGGACATCAATATATTATTTTAGATGAAAGTGTCTATTATGCTTATATAATTAAAAAAAGAAATGGATTTTTTATTAATTCAACAATTGGTCACATTGACTCTATTCTCTTTATTGCTACAAGTATTCCAAGGACCAAACTATTAGCGAAATACATAGATACAACTTTAAATGAGCTTGGACGGGATTTGCATATATTTCAATTAGATCTTGAAGAAGAAGACTTTGAGGAAATCAATAATTTGATTAATACACGAAGAGTTAAGACAGTATATTCGGTTACAGGGCATGAAGGTGTTGATTCCATTACTGTAAAGGGAATCGAACCAGATCGTGTTGTAACATTATTAAGTGGAGAAATGAACTTAAGAGAAGAGAGACGTGATGGATACATAAATATCAGCAACAGTGAAGCATATGGTCATTTGACGATAAACGCT
Organism: Candidatus Heimdallarchaeota archaeon; assembly: GCA_027364495.1. The sequence goes on from DAHXPE010000305.1 coordinate 1,915, forward strand.
GGACTATGGATTTTAAATAAAGTTAAAATATTAGCTGTAATTACAATTTCGATTTCTAATATAATAAACAGATGTGTCATTTCTGAAAGGCTTAGAGGTACGGAAAGAATTTATCAATTAATAGATGAAACACGAGAATAAAAGGTCGCAACAGCTTTTTTAATGTTCAAAACTAATTCCTC
>DAHXPE010000313.1 GCA_027364495.1 Candidatus Heimdallarchaeota archaeon
CCTGATTTTACAATCCGCTCAAGGTACGTTTTCTCCTCAGGTTTCAGCACAATATGTGGTTTGGTTCTTTTGAACACCATGATTAGATAGCATTACTGAGTATAAATAATTGTAAGTGTATTATGGAAACGCTGTACTAGAAGTCTGCCTATCCAGCTCTCACGCTAACATCGTCATGCAAGCGTGGACAGAAAAACTTTTTTCATGACATAATACCATGGAATTTAGGAACTTTTGGCACATGCAGAGAGTTTATCAATTGAATAAATGTTCAATAAGCAATGACCGTTTCTACATCAACTGAAAAGGTTGGTACTGTATTATAAACAAAATACTGAAAAGCTGGGGCAATAACTTTAGAATCTAACATTATATTTCTGCTGTAGTTGTATACTGGGATAAGTGAAGACCCTCTATTTTCATAGATTGTGAGAGTGTAGTTTCCAGAATTTATGTTAAAGAAAACAGAAAAATTTCTATTTGATAAGTTGAGTGAATGACTTAAATTATCTACAAAAAAATTTGAAATTCCACTATTCATAGAAAAACCGAAAAAAGGTAACGAATTATTTGAAGTCCATGGTGTTATTACAAATTTAAAGTCTAAATTACTGGTTAAATTTGAAAATGATATCTGCGATATTATAGTACTATTTTCAAAATTGATCTGGGAAATATATCCCGAATAAGCGGAACCGATTCCTTTACTAGAAAAATGGATGCCTTTATTTAAACTGACAGACGAATTTGAACTAATCTCATAAAATCCAGGTTTTGAGCTTTTGTATGCAGATTTATAAATGGGGAACAATAGTTCACCATTATCCCAATTTTTATTGATCCCTTTTAGTGAAGGATTTGCACCTATGTAAATACCGTCTATAACTGGCGTTTTGACAAAGTCCAAGTTGATACAGTTATTAAATGTGGCGTTTATTTCAAGTTTTAAAAAATAAATAGTTTTATAGTCTGCATAATTGTTACCGGAAAATAAATATGACCCGATTAAAGTAGAACTGTTTTGATAACTAAATTCAACATTTGTAAGATTTTGAAGTTCAAATTTTTTAAACATTGAACTGTTAATTATAAGACTGTAAAAATATTGATTATTACTTAATTTATCTGTCACATTAGTCAATTTAATTGAAATTGATTTTATTATGTTTGCTTTATTTAAATTAGGTAGTGGACCAATGTGATACAAAATCGCGTATCCCTCTGAATTTGAAAAACTTGTAACTTGTGGAAATAAACTAGAATTCCCTAATACTGGATTTCCATATAATTGTGCGTAATATTCGTCAATTACTAAGTAGTTTGAAAAATATTTTGAAAATAGATAGGAACTATTGACAGGGTTGTTGGTTGGCCAAAATTGTAAATATGTATTATTCGGCGCGTAATATTCTATATCACCTGTGTTCGCAAGAGAGATTACCGTAGTATTGAGGATATTGTGAGAATTCATAAATTTTGCGATCATCATATCAGCTTGCCCAGAATTCAGGGAACCATCTATATTTGCTCCCGATCCATAAAAATATTTGCCGATCTTATTTGAGTAAGTAAAGTCTGGAGATGAATCATAAATAACAGGTATTATTATTAAGAACATTAGTCCGATTAAAACTAATATGTTAATTATTTTATTAGATTTTCTATATTTTATAAAATTTAAAATATTCAGATTCAATTTACTTATATTTCCAATATTACTACTTTTTGAGGTTATTTTTCTTTTATTCAGCATTATATAAAAAATAATTCTCTCTACTGCGATAGTTGAAATCAAAGATATTGGTATAAGAAGCATGACAGAAACGGAAGCAATACCTCTAAAATGAGTAACTAATGATACAAACAGAAAATTTCCTATAAACATAAAAATTGATATAAAACCAATAGTAGTAATGTTGTCTACTCTTCTTCTCTTTAATAAATCCAATACTAGAATTGCAGTCCCTCCAATAAATAATATAAGTTCAACTATTGGTACCTGAAAAGCAATGAAATAAACTATTGAATAAGTTGGATCTGCAACTGTTGGATGACCTAGATAAAAAACATTTAAGTCATAAACACCTGAATTAACAGTGAGTGGGTAAGCAGTTATTTTTATCGTATAAATTAATGTGTGTATTGGGTTATGCCAATAGGAAGGATTGATGCATAAAAAAATAAGAACAGGCAACAAAAAAACAAAAAATATCAATAATAAAAGTGGATGATAAAATTTAATTTCTTGTTTCTTTTCATATTTACCAGAATTAATAATCTGAATGACAATAAATGTGCAAGCATATATCACAAAGATGAAAGAGTAATATTGGACAGATTCAAGAACTGCCAAAATTAAAGTTAATGGGAGATAAGTTCTCGGTATACTAATATCTAGTTTTGATAAGTAAATAACGAACAAAAGGGAAAGAGGTATTACGAATGCTCCAGTTTCTGCAATTGACGTATTAAAAAGTAATAAAGGGTTTAATGAAACGAAAAGAGTGAGAAAAAAACTAAACATGGGCCTCTCTTTCCAGTACAATTTAATCACAATCAAATAAGTACAAATATTAAGTATCAACATCGAAATTCTAGCATATAAATTAGAAATGATTAAGTTGTCTGGGAATAATGTAATGTTACTGTGTGTTATAAGATTATAAACTCCATTGATTATAACAATGCTAAAACCAAAGAATAATCTATAAAATATTGGCTTTATAGGGTCATTTAGAAGGTTAGAATAATTTATTGGAAATTGGGTTAAATCTCTTACAAATGAAATTCCTTCAGACACATTTGGAAACTCATCAACAAAGATCGCTTGCGAGAATATAAATTTTAATCTTATGACAATTGAAGAAAGCAAAATGATTAATGAAGCTAATAGCAAAAATTTATTTAGAATCTTTTCAGTTTTCATCCAGTTTCTCCAAAGATTGATTGATTACTTCTATATATCTCATAGCAATTCTATCCGTGTTAAATTTCTCCATGGCTGATTTTCTAGCATTAATTGATAACTCTTCAATTAATGAATTATTATTAATCAACATATTTAATGCATCTTTTAATTCTTCCTCATCGTTATTCACGATTATTCCATCATATTTATTGATTATTGTATACTGAGAACCAAGATTGTCAACGCATACAACTGCGCAACCTGAACTCATAGCTTCTAAAACAGTATTGCTCTGACCTTCCCTTATAGAAGGATTGACAAAAATCTTTGCCTCGAAGAGAAGTTTTTTAGCTTCCTCTTTTGAGACATATCCAAGTATTTTACATCTTATTCCTAATTTTAAGTCATAAGCGATCTTTCTATAGTGTGCTAAATCATTCCCCTCTCCAGCAAGAACTAAAGTATATTCGTGATCTTTGAGCAAGGAAAAAGAATTTAGTAACATGGATACATTTTTTTGTTTCTCCTCCATCCTGCCTAAGTACAGAATATTGTTCTTTTTAAACTTAAATTCGATAGGGTAGAAATAATCCGTATCTACTCCTACCCCTATTAGTTCAACATGGTTAGGAAAAATCTTCTCGATTTGTTCTTTAATTTTATCATTGAGAACGACAAAAAATAAAATGTTTTTTTTATTATAGTATTTAAGCAATGTAACTGCGATAAATTTGAACATTGGAACACCATCCATGTCTAAAGGTTCGGAAGAGTTTAAAACATGAATTGTAGGTTTATTTTTAACTCCAGCTAATATGCATGCAATTTCACTTTGATAATATCCGTCTCCAGTTATAATAACATCAACGTCCTCAGAGTTTTTAGCAATCAA
>DAHXPE010000320.1 GCA_027364495.1 Candidatus Heimdallarchaeota archaeon
TGACTCCTTTGCTATTTCTTGAAAATTTGGTGTTAAAAATTTCCTTAAATTTTGGTCTTTTATTTTAAAATTTAAAAATAATTATAAACTTAAGTAAAGATTTTATGAAAAATTAGTGCTTTAAATAACTTAAACACTTACAAAAAGATAATATCAGGACCAGAGCCTGATTGCTCGTAGTAATAATTTACTCCATTCAATGTTTTGTATGGCATGTTTCAATATAATTCAAATTGTAGTTTAAATTAATTGCTACGAAAATAGGCTCTAAACTGCTCTATTTTGGTTCTATCCAAAGTGGAAGTTATTTTAATATCGCAAAAAAAAAACTATTTGAACGGATATGAGTGAAAAAATAATTTTAGTGGCTAATGATGATGGGATAGATTCCGAAGGAATAAAACAATTAGCCCTTCATGTAGCTTCTATGGGCAAGGTCATTATAGTAGCCCCCACAGTGCAAAGATCAGGCGAGTCTAAATCTATTACTTTTTCAAGACCAATACGAATCTATAAAGTTGAAAAATTTTCCTTTCCAGCTTACTCCGTGGATGGTACCCCCGCTGACTCTGTTATAATAGGCAAACATATGGCAAAAACCATTTTTGGCCGTGAACCTGACCTAGTTATCTCCGGTATCAACAGTGGTGACAATACCTCGGTCCATGCTTTATTAACAAGTGGAACATGCGCAGCTGCCTTTGAGAGTGCGCTTATAGGAATACCTGCAATTGCTTTTTCAAAAGAGGTGAGTAGTGAAGAAATTTTTACTGCCTCTGGACCTGAAACAAGTAATTATTTACCCTCGGCCAAACGGGCTGCTTCTATTGTCAAATATGTCCTGGAAAATCCTTTACCTGATGGCATTCGTTTCTTAAATGTTAACTTTCCGAGTACAACTGATGAAAATACTCCTATCGAAATTGTGACTTTAGCGACTGAAAAATATATTAATGACGTTATTGAAGATCAAGACCCCAGGAATACCACAATTTATTGGATTTGGGGTGAAGCGGTGGCAAATCTTAAACCCGGTACTGACGCCTATGTATTAACTAATAAAAAACATATATCTATAACTCCAATTTCATTAGGATTTGGTCGTTGGGCACAAAATCCATTAAAAGAGTATTTTAAATTTGATTAATGACTATTTATTACAGATCAGCTTTTTTGAAGGTGTGTTTGAAGCCAGATAAGGCTGAACCCAGACAAAAGTGATCTTCAAAAAATACCTGTCCAGTCTCACAACATTCTGAGCAAAAAGAGAATTTACAGATTTCACAAAAATTATTCTCTGAGGGATCTTTACCGATTCGACTTTTACAAGCCATACAAAAATCGTTTCTTAAAAAAGAATGTAAAGTTGATGAACCAGCGTTGTAAATGACATTGGGATTATGATCATAAATTTTAAGAATACTATTATTGTAAAATTCATAATCATCAAGTATTTCGACAGACATTTTGCCTAATGAAGCGAAAAATTTATTTAAGGCGTTTATCCAGATAGGTTCAGATGTCCTGAGAATTAAAGATTTAAGAAATGTACCTTTTATGGTATTAGTCTTCTCAGATGAATTAAGCCATTTTTGAAGAGGCAAAACCATCTGTTTTTTCTGCACTTCGGATCCAATCATCCAAAAGATTAAAAAGAGATCCTCAGATTGAGAAAGTAACTTACCATTGACTGATTTTGATAAATCATCGGAATAAATCTTGTATATTTCACTAATTTTAAAACCAAAGGATTCAGATGAAATGTCGTTATTATGAAGCAAAGGTAGGATAACAAAGGGGTAAATGAGTTCCCAACCTATTCCCAAATCATATAAATTAAAAACAACTTTAATGAGAAGGTCTGCGTCATGTTCCTTAAAAATAATATGAGATGTGAAGTTTAAAGTCATTTCTGGGTTTTGGTTTTGATATCTAATAATAGAAATGTAAGTCAAATGAAAACCAAGCCTAAAATTAACATTTTCTTCTATGTCATACCATGAACCAAGTATATCCATCATGAACTGCAATCCAAAGCTATTCATGACTAAACCGCTAAAAGAAAAAATTATTTTAGCAATAATGTTTGCTGATGTATCTTCAGGGAGTGAATGAAGTATCCGATACAACACATGATGTAGTTCAGAGATATCATTAAGTATATTTGTTTGTTCTAAGTCAATGGGGTTGTAAATAATACTAGAATTATTCATTTCGTGGGTACTCATA
>DAHXPE010000058.1 GCA_027364495.1 Candidatus Heimdallarchaeota archaeon
CATCGCAATATACTCCCATATTTATGTAAAAAAGAATGCTTATGTGAAGAACTAAATAGATAAGTGTAATTATTGAAAAAAGTATCATATAGTAATAAAATAGTCTCTCACCCGATAATTATATTCGAGTTACTTTTGGTTTATTAATAATTTTATTATTCATACTTGATAAATAAAACATAAGCAATGCTAGCCAAAATATACCTCCCGTTAGTGGTCCAAAAAAAATGCCGGTAATCATAATACTTACTAAACCTAAAAAATAGATATGAGACTCAGATTTATTAATTTTATGTTTATCTAATTTTGTGATACCAAATAATGAAACAAAATATATTATCAAACTCATGAATCCAGCTATTCCTGAATCATATAATAAAGTCAACCAAAAACTCCATCCTCCTGTAGGCTGATCAGGTTGAAATATTAAAGGCATAACCTTATCAGATAAAACTCGGGTCATACCTCTACCATTTCCAAATAATGGTGAATTTAAGAATCCAGTAATTTGACCCGCAAACATCAACATTCTAGGATCTGCATTAGTTGCGTTTTCGTCAAATCTACCTTTTAAGAATCCATTAATGATGTTTATATTAAAAAAAATACTAAGAAGAATTAAAAAGATTGAAATAATTAAAGTAGTAATAATAATTTTTATCTTTGACTTTTGTGAAAAATAGAATAGATATAGTGTAATTATTGAAATACTTAGTATAGCAGCTCTTGATGCTACAAATACAATAAGTATCATCGAAAGAACAATTCTATATTTCCAAACAAAAGCTAAACTACCCTTGATATATTGACTTAAAGAGATAGTAAAAATCCATGTACAAAATAGTCCTAAATATACAGGTTCAGCAAATACTGAAGGAGGTCTCATCCAGGGTGCATTTGTAAAAACATCTTCAAGTGGATCAATAATATCCTGCCGATAAGAAATAATGCTTGTTCGCCATGAATCCATTCCGAATCTAATGTCCCAGCCTAGTAGATTATAAAAGAATACCTGAATCAGTCCATATAAAAGGATTAAATCAAAAAAATAGAAAATTTTCTTTTCAACCTCTTCGAACACGAATTGGCTATTTAGACTTCTAAAAATATAATAAACTGATATTATACAGATAAATTGAATTATCTGATGAAATTGGTAAATGATTCCATATTTGATCGGCCCAACATTTGAATAAATCAGAGATACTGATGAAATAATGAAAAAATAAATTAAGTATTTTGACTTTGGAGGTAACAGTATTCTTTTTTCAAAAGCGTATTTGGGAAAGAAAGTAATAAATACCAAGACACCTAAAATTTCGGCAAATCTTATTTTAACATCACTAAATTGTAAATATAAATTCTCTATTGGTAAAAGGATTATTATTACAATAGCAATTACTTTCATATTAGAGTCCATGCAAAATGAAATAAGAACATACTTTGATGTGCCTTGCGATTTTTGATTTTCAGCATGCATAAAATTATAAAGCTCATCTGCAATCCTAAAGACAAGTGAATGCTTCGTTAAATTGTGATATAGCAATACATTTGAGACAATCTAAATCTTTTTTCTTCGATAATAATTTTTCGTGTCCCTAGGAAAAAACTCAGTCTCTCTATTCCAGCACTTCAGTGTAACTTCTGGTTGAATGGGAATTATATCCCATGCTTCCAAAAATTTCTAATAAGGTTTCTATCCTTAAGGGAAGAAAACGGTCTTTGATGGTTGTAAAAATATTCCCACTCAAGTAATCTACTAACAAGCCAACATTCTTTTCGGCTTTAGGAATTTTAGAATAAAATTCCGCTTGTCCGTAAGTTGAAATATTGTACTGCTTCAAATAGGGAGTGAAATTTCCTAGATTAATTATAGTATCAAAATAGGGAAATTCCATGCAGCAAAGAAAACAGCGGACAAACCCGTTACGAGGTGAAGAATATTAGTTAATTTGTCACATTACTTAAACAACTAAAAATTCCATTTCACGCTGAACCAATACAGATATATCTAATTGTCGCTGTCTATTGCCTACTCACTCTCTTTGTCTTTTTCCTTTGTGTAATCTTTTTTCTCTGCTTGTTCAAATAATGGATTGCTTTTCATAATACCATTATGCTTTGGCTAAAAGTTAACTCAGTACTATTTATGAATTTCCTTACTGTTAAAAACTACTATTTTGCAGATACTCCATTAATTATTTTTTCCTTAAAGAAAATTTCAAATTGGAAATATTTTCCTTTATAGATAAATTGTTAATGTTAACAACATAAGAATTTCGTATCGCAAAAAGTAATTTGAATAAAAGAGATGTATTTCTAATAACAAATAATTTAGTTCTATTAAAATATAACTTCTTCAATTTAATCT
>DAHXPE010000336.1 GCA_027364495.1 Candidatus Heimdallarchaeota archaeon
CTGTAAATGCACTATACTCCCAAGCGTTTGACTATGAAGTAGGTTTTTAGGATCAATTTTGGCAAACTTTCCATTATCTAGAATCTGAGTTACACTGTAATTCTATATCATTCGGCGGTAAGGAAACCATGTATTTAATCACTAACTGAGGTAATCCTAGTTTGTTTATATCTTTATCTTATTATCTAAAATTTTGCAAAAATTATTTCACAAAATTTATTTTTTCAAAAATAAATCAAAGATAACATAATGATAAATATTCATCTTACATTGTTTTGATTGCTTATGCAAAATAAAGTATCTTTTCCTAAAATCGATCATTTAAGGGAATTTGGTGGTTTAAAAAGAATTGAAAACCCTCCAACTGGTGTTCCAAGATATAATATCAATAATGAAGGATACTACAGTGTAACTCAGATTCTAGATAATGGAAAGTTTGCCAAAATTGATCCTAAAAACCTACTTCATAGTCAAACGCTTGGGAGTATAGTGCATTTACAGATTGAAAATCATTTTAAGAACAAAGATTTACATTTTGGACTTGAGGAAACACTCGATGAAAATCAGCTCAAATTATTTCATTTTCTTCCAGAACCAGATGAGTTACAAGAAGAATGGGACTTATATTTACAATCGCCTTCCGATCCTAATAATACAATTGAAGAATTGGTTCTTAAGAAACGTATTTCAACAGCGTATGGTCATTTTAATAAGTTTTTAGAAGAGCATGAAGTTATTCCAATTTGGTCAGAAGAAATTATTTGGAATCCAAGTTATTTATATGCGGGTACGGTAGATTTACTTTGTTTTTTAGATGGAAAATTGACAATAATTGACCACAAAACATCCAGATTTATTGATGATTCATTAACTTCCCTTGACAATTATACTGGTCAATTATCAGCTTATACAAAAGCAATCAACACACTAGAAGGAAATGAATATGACATAGACCTTAAATTACTTCATCTAGATCCATTAGGTGATAATTATAAATTAATACCTCGAAAATATAACTTTGAAGTATTCTTAAACGCATTAGTAAGATTTTCACAGGCCAAATTTTTTCCTGAAGATGAAAATATTTTAGATGCTCAGAACCACACAGTGATTGAAATAGATGAAAAATTTAAGACCAAAAAGTATCCATGTCCTAATAAGAGTTGTAAGGAAGATTCGATTTTTCCATTTCCAATTGATAATCGTTTTTTAATTGATAACCAAGTTAAAGACATCGTTAAAGTAGCTTGGCATGAAACACATAATCATTTTGCTGTTTTCCATATTAATGTAACAAATTTAGAAGTAGAAAAATCTTTTAACCAAATAGGAAAGACTTAACCAAAAAATATTTTTGAACTCCTGATGTTATAAGGAGAACTTTCAGACTTTGATTTATCCAGATTTTTTAATTTTTGTTATTATTGGGAAGAAAAATGGAAACTAAAGGACTTAAAAGTAGTATTCGAAAGTCTGCTCTCGAAAAACGTAAAACTGTCAACACCGCTAAAGAAAGCTATAAAATATACCAAAATTTCATAAAAAGCTCATATTATGAAAAGGCAAATTCAATTATGAGTTATATGAATATTAATAATGAAGTTGAAACCGGTAGTATAAATAAAGAAATTGTAGATGACGACAAAACTCTTTTATTACCTGTTTTAATCAATAATGAAATTAAAGTTAGCAAATTTACGTTTGGTGATAATTTTAAAGTGGGTGAATTCAATATTCCAGAACCAAGCCCATTTCGAGAATATGATAAACATTGGGTCGAAGTATTGCTTGTACCTGGCGTTGCATTTTCTCCCAAGACAGGACATAGACTTGGGTATGGAAAAGGTTTTTTTGATCGCTTTTTGAAGGATTTTAAAGGGGAAAAAATTGGTCTTTGCTTTGAAGTACAATTAGTTGATGATATACCTTATGAACCTCAAGATGTTAGTATGGATCTTCTAATAACAGAAAAAAGGATTATTGAGTTAAAGAAAAAAAAATGACCTGATCATAGCATGACATTTAGCATTGTAGCTAGGGATAAAGAAACCGGGGAATTAGGTATTGCAGTTCAAAGCAAATTTATATCTGTGGGAGCTGTTGTTCCTTGGATTGACCTACAAGCAGGGGCTATTGCAACACAAGCTATGGCTAATTTAGAATATGGCCGAACAGGTTTAAAACTACTTTCGGCGGGTATGTCATCGAAACAGGTACTTAATGTACTATTGGAAATGGATCCAGAGCGTGAACATCGACAAGTAGGCATAGTTGATCTACATGGGAATGCTGTTACCTATACTGGAAAATCCTGTTATAATTGGGCTGGTGGGGTGGCAGGCGATGGAGTAGCTGCTCAAGGAAATATCTTGGTTTCTGAAGCTACTGTCAACGCTATGTTTGATACTTATCTCAAAACAACAGGTGATCTCGCTGAAAAATTACTTTCAGCCCTTCAGGCCGGTCAAAAAGCTGGTGGAGATAGAAGGGGTCAACAATCTGCTAACCTTCTGGTATACAAGAAAAATGCTGGTTATGGAGGTGGAAGTGACGTGTATATTGATGTTCGAATTGATGACCATCCCCAAGCAACGTCTGAACTACGAAGGGTCTTTGAACTATATAGTATGACTTTACTAGAGAGAGAAGATCCAAAAGAAGTAACTGAATTGACTCCTGTCATATACCAAGAAATTGGAAGAAAATTAAAAACTCTAGGCTATTTAGATTCAAATGGTTTTGCTGAAAAAGAAGTTAAACCCGCATTTACACGCTGGTTACACACAGAAAATTTTGAAAATAAGGAACGAGAAGATAATTTAGTCTGGAATTCAGTTTTAAATTATTTAAGGAAAATGTAAGGTAAAAAAATTTATTTTTTGCCAGAACTACCAAATCCGGAACTACCTCTAGCAGTTTCTGATAATTCTTGAACTTGAGTTAATTCAACAACTGGAACTTCACGAATTGCCATTTGAGCAATACGATCTCCTTTTGTTATGATAAAATTTTCTTTACCAAAATTAATCATAATGCAAATAATTTCACCTCTATACTCTGTATCTATCGTACCAGGCGTATTAACAAGTGAAATACCATGTTTTAAAGCTAAGCCGGATCGAGGACGCACTTGTGCTTCGTATCCAACAGGTAATTCAATAGCTATTCCTGTTGGAATACCCATAATTTGATTTGGTGGAATTGACGCATTAATTCGGGAACGAAGGTCAACAGCAACGTCACCAGGATAGGCAAACTGCGGCATCTTTGTTTCTGAGTCCAAAATCTTGACTTTTACTTGAATGGGTTTTGTCATAGGAATTTTCCTAAATTATGTGTATTTATTTTGAGTCTCTTTTAATTGGTCATTAGATCTCTTTAATGTATCCCATTCCATTACTAAACCAGTAGCCCTGTCAGGTTTAGGAATAAGATGAAAATGTACATGCATAATTATTTGATGGGCTATTCGACCATTGTTTTGTAAAACGTTGTAATTTTGAACGCCTGATTTTAAAGCTAAATTTTTTGCACAAATTAATAATTCAGCTAACTCATCATCTGGGACCTGATGGAGTTTTTCAGCATGTGTTTTGGGAATGAGGAGTAAATGACCATCACTTAACGGATTAATGTCTAAAAAAGCTAAAATTTTATCAGATTCATAGAGCTTGTAAGAGGGAATCTCACCAGCTATGATTTTACAAAAAATACAGTCATCAGCCATTTTAATCAACAACTACTCTTATATTGTTTTATAAAAGAAAAATTAAACAGGATTTACAAAAATAAAATAATTTATTTATGTTTTTTCTTCACGTATTTCAGTAGATTTGGTAAAATTATTTCTATTTGCCCTTGAAATATCATATCTGCTTTTAAATCATATCCTGTTCTATCATTATTTATTATGACAATAAAAGCATTATTATTTTTAGCTTTTTTGGGAAGAATTGAACCAGGTTCAACACTTAACGTTGTTCCAATTGCAATAAACAAATCACATGCAGAAGCATGGTCATTTGCGTTTTGTAATTCCTTTTCTAATAATGGTCTACCGAAATTTACGTAAGATGGAATTATTTTACCACCACAGGAGCAATTTTTTTCAACCTTAGTGCCTAACACAGGATCAGTTAATGTCTGTAAATTATTGTTCAAACCTAATTCTTTTAATTCATATCTTTTATCGCAATTATTACATCGTAAAATATTAAAATTTCCATGAATTTCGGCCAAATTTTTCTCGGGAATGCCAGATCTGCGATGGAGATTATCAATATTCTGGGTAATCAAGAATTTTAAATAACCTTTATGATATAATTCATAAACAACTTTATGACCTACATTAGGCTTGAACCTGCTAAAAGGTTTAACTTTTTTATCAGAAAGACCTTTATGCTTTCTAGTCCAAACACCATCAGAACCACGATAATCTGGTAAACCAGAGTCAGTACTAATACCTGCTCCAGTGAATATTACCAAATGTTTAGCCATTCGAATACGATTGGCTAATTCTTCAATGTTTTTCTCATAAAAACCTTTCTGTTGAGGAGTAATAATAGACATACTAAATCAATTAAGAAAAAGGTTATTCTTGATAGAATTCATGCTTTATAAAATAGTTTTGGCTGGGCATTAACCATGAAACTAACAAGAAGCTTATTACTTGATATTCTTTAAAAAACTTACAGAAAATAAAAAAATGTTAAATTAATGAAAATTGAGTAAAAACAAGAAAAAGAAAAAAATATAAACCATTAAATCCTTAAAATAAATCAGAAAATAAAAATCAAATAAAAAAAAGAAGTAAATAAGCCAAAAAAGAAGTTTAGTCTAATAAAAAGATTAATCAAGACTATATTAAAATTCAGTCGAAGAAAAGAATTGGATGCATTTACTGAAAAGTATTTAATCAGACAAATGTGAATATTTAACAGTAAGAAGAAAATTTTGAAATTGTAAAAATATCCGACAAAAAGCAAAGAATGGTTCTTTAGTAAAAGGTGAATAAATTTTTCCTTGTAAATATATGTCAAAAGGACATAAATTTTAATCAGGAGAATTTTGTCGCCAAATTTTTTTTGATAATATTAATCTTTTGGGTAGACATAAAAGACCATTTTTAAATTTTCTATATAGTTATTGTTATCTCTTTAAAGTATTTAGATTTCCTTTTTTTTGATTAAAAAAAGAAATACCCAAATATTTGATAATCAAGATCAATATCCTTACTGGATGACCAGACGCATGGCTTATCCCTTCTTTAGGTGATTTAAATGGTT
>DAHXPE010000337.1 GCA_027364495.1 Candidatus Heimdallarchaeota archaeon
ACTATATGCACACCTTTCCTAAACCATATAATCAAACAACTATTTATTACGCTCATAATAAAGAAAAATACAAAACTTTTATTGAAGTTTATGAAAAAGAAATAATACAAGAAAATTTCCTAAAATCCATGATTATTAATCCAGCTGATTATGAATCAGAATGGAAAAATGCTGGTTTTGATGAAGATCAGATTATAAATAAGTGTTTTTCATTTATTCAGCTTTCTGATATAGTTGTTTTTAGTAGTATTCCTAAAAATGAAGACCATTTTGTTATTGGTCTAGGGACATTTTTAGAGGTCCTTTTTGCAAGAGAATTATTCAAAAAAATTTATTTCTTATACATGATTAGTGTCTCGGAAGGTATTTTATTACTTAATTTTGAACTCAGACCGGAGAGGGGAGGGTCATGGCATGATTATTATGAAGTAATATTTTCTTTTGATTATACCACATACACCAATTATTTGGATTTTCAAGTATCCTCTTCACCTTCCTCTATTATTATTTCACCACCAGGTATAAATCAAACTTATGAAATACTAAAAGGTGTTTTACAAAAAAACGAACAGACTTATAGAAGAACTTTCATATTTTTACCGTCAAAAAGGTCAATATTAAGATTCTTGAAAGAAGAAACTAGCTATTTTATCTCAGAAAATAAAAATAATGACAAAAAAATTTCTATTTTAGTTGGTAAAAGAAATTTTTGTCTTCGAGATGAATATTTTTTACAATATGACTGCAATGAATGTGAATTCAATCAAAAACTAAAAAAGTCTTCTAAAGAAACAAAATTTGATCTGCTTGATGAATTTAATAGACGAATTAATAATTTCAAAGACTTAGAAGAAATCAAAGATTTAATAGAACCAATTGGCTGCCCCTATTATTTTTTCTATAATTCGTTAGAATATGTGGATATTGTGCTGACATTGCATTCGTATCTTACTATCATAGGATAGCATCAATTAATGTATTTGGAAACACATTACTCATTATTAAGAACCGAATGACAGAACAGTATTTAATAACGCAAGACGACAAAGAACTAATAAAATTGACAAAAAAAAGTTATGAAGAAGCATACCATACAATATCGAAGGTGTATTATACAAATTTTGACGATAAAATCTTTTCTAATCTAGACGATATAAAAGACAGGACAGTCGTAAGCCCATTTAAGATAATATTATTTGTTCATTTTCCAACAGATTATAAGAAAAATTATTACTTAGAATTTTTAGATAAAGATTATGAAGACAAATATAATCGATTCCATTTTGCATTACGATTAAATCAAATAATCAGTATTGGTATAAACAAACTAGAAGATTTCTGTTCAATTGTATTTTTTGATGCTGATTCAAGTTATTTTACAAGTCCAAATTATAGAATAATAAATACAGATTCAATATTAGATACCATTGACAAACTAAGTAATTTTTGGGGAGCTCCATATGTGCATTGAGGATGAATTAGCTAACTTAGGACCAATAGAATTATTGAATGCTGGAAAAAATGTAAAAGAAATCGCTGAAATTACAGGACTTACAACAAAGCATGTAATTTTATTACTGAAAGAGGCATTAGTTGAAAAGACAAAAAATCATCTTATACAAGGAAAAAAAGTAAGTGAAATTGCTTATATATTGGATGTACGAGAAAGTACCGTTAAATTATGGATTAAAACCTATGATTTAAGACGGTATTGGATAAGTAGACTTGATATTGATGGAACAAAGGCAGATAAACCTGCAATTTATAGATCATTTTTACAACTAAAAGGATTAGTAGAAATTTCTAAACAATTTCACTTTTTTCACGAAAAAATTAAGGGAATTTTAGAAGAACAGGGATTTAAGGTATTCCAAGGAAGTACTCTAAATAAGGCAATAAGTACCTTAAATGGTGAAAGTTTTAGACCCTTAAATTCAGAACTGAGAGAAATGATAGATGGAATGATGTTAGGCGACCTGCATATAGAAGTAATGCTAAGGACCGTAGCACCACAACTGACAGATGTTCCGTCCTTTAAAGAGTTAGAAAAGGCAATAGAAGACTTAAGGGGTTTACAATCAACATCAGATCAGGATTGGCGCAGATTGGCATCAATATATAATAAAGCCATGATGGTCATAGAAGAAATGCCAACCGCACGTTTTAATTTAGCGAAAGCTATCCTCGAAGAGAAGTGGGTAAAAAAAGCATCGGAAAAATTAATTGAGAATAATTATCCAACGCATATAATAACAAAGAGTGATAAAATCACGTTAACAGCAAAATCAACCTTTCAAATGTATGAGCAACATCAAAGATGGTATCCTAATGGTAAAAAAATTATTCCAATTGATTTGAATATGACCTCAAATATTGCTTTATTTTGGTTTATAGATGATGGATTTTTATCTAAGTACCAAGTTGGATTCTCAACAGATTGTTTTTCTAAAAATGATATTAATATCATTTCACAAGAGTTATTTGACAAAGTTCAAATTAATACCCATCTTTATGAGCACAAAGATAGTCGTTATCCTGATAAAACGTATTACGCTCTTTACATATCAAAAAAAGAAAATATAGATAAATTTTTCGCTTATTTAGAAAAAGCAGATAAAAAATTATTGGAAACTGCTAAAAGAGAATTTCCATGGAAATTTAATCGAGATTTAAAAAAGAAAGATGTAATTAAATGAATAATCAGAAATCTTTAAATTTGTACTCATGGAAATTTGTCATAATTAACACTTTTTGAATGGCTAGATTAAAAATAATTAATTAGGTGAAAAAAATGGCTAAAAAAGTCTATATGATTTCCGGTGGGGTA
>DAHXPE010000083.1 GCA_027364495.1 Candidatus Heimdallarchaeota archaeon
TATTTTCCTTTTTTAGGTAGAAAAATTTGTATCAAGGTATACTGAAATCAATCAAGCGATTACACATCTTTCAAGTGGTTTGTTGATAGATATTTTAAAAATTGAAAATGAAGAATTAGAATTTCTCGACTTAATCCCCACGCAAAATATGTCTTTAGATAAAATAGAAGAGAAGTTACTTGATGATTTACTTTCTTTCAAAGATATAGAGTACTATTGGGTTCCAGTATTTCCTGAATTAGCCATTTTTAGATTTATGAGTGTTGATGAAAGTTTAGTAATTGATGGAAAAACAAGAGACATTAATTGGTATCGACCAATTATTTTGATTAATGGGTATCAATCGAATAGATATACCTGGAATATGTTTGCTCAACAACTTTGGTTGTTAGGTTTTCGAAGTATCTTCGCTTTAGAGCCGGATAGCTTTACTGTAGATCTACAGTCAATGTATTTGAAGATGGATAAAGTTATTAGGACCCTTTTATCTTTCATATCAATTTTTAAGACAGTAACACTCATTGGTCATAGTTTAGGAGGAACAATCGCAAGAAATTATCTCAAACATGTAGAAAAAACACATATTTGTACAGTTTCTTTATTAATAACGCTTGCTACACCACATCATGGCCTTCCCAAATACTTACGAGCTTTTGAACCATTTTTCAGGGTAATAATAGACCCAAAAACTGTTGATCTCTTTTCCCAAAAGAATGGCATCCTTTCTCTGAATTCTATATACCAGAAAGACGAATTACTAAATATAACAATGGTTAATGTGCAAGGCTCGATGAAAAGACTGGCTGGTGGCGATGGAACTTTTAAGCCTGAACCTGTTAGTGAAATGATAAATTATAAAGTTCATGGACATCATTTTAGAATAAATAAAAGTATTAAAATCTTCAATTTGATTCAAGATTATTTGACAAATAATGTACTGATCTACAAAATTCAATTAAACAATATTGATTTTTTATCCACAATGATTTTGCATCCAATTCATGTATTTATTGTAATTAATGTTGAAAACGAATTTGAACAAAGATTTCCAATAAACGAAGAGTTAGAATTTTCTTCAAATGCAACGCAGATTTCATATCCGTATACAATAATATCCGGGAGATTCAATGATTTTGAATTGCAAAAAAAAGTTACAATTTCTCTTTACAGAAAAAAACTTTTATCAAATGAAAAACTACTTGAACAGACATTTTCAATTTTACCACCCAGTCAAGAGCCATTATTTGACTATCAGATTATCAATAATAGTATTGTCGCTGTAAATATTACTATTGTTTCTTATAAACCAATAAATGAAATTTTGGTCGTATAAGCTCAATCCCTGTTGCAGAGAAATAGAACCTAAGTTTTAATATTTATTGCTACTGAAGATAGGAATTCATCTCTTTAATTCTTCCACTTTTGAATTAGAGGAATTATTTTGCTTTTTATATGATTAAACACTGTATCTGGATCTTTATCAGCTGGTATCCTTATCAACGCACCTGAGAAATACTTCCCTTGAATAATTTCTTGATAGATTTGTTTAGATTTTTGTAAATTCGCAAGTGTTTCAAATTGATTAGGAATTTCTTTTCTTTCGTTTAAAATTCTTTTATATGCCACTTCTGTATCTATATCGAAGTAAATAATTATATCGGGTTCTGGGAAGTCACTGTTTTGTTCGAGAATATCCTTAAAGGATTCATCCAGAATACCCTGGTAGGCGGCGTTGGACCAGTAATACCTATCCAATAGAACAATTTTATTTCCTTGTAAGGCTGGCAAAATACTATTTTCAACACTTTCCCGACGATCATTGACTGATAATTGAATCTCATCTTTAATGGGAATGACATGTCCTTCGATGAATAATTGACGTAATTTTTTACCCCAGAGACCATGAGTTGGTTGATAGAAAGAAACAGAATCAAATTTATTTTGTTGGAGATATTTTAGGAGTCGAGAAATTTGAGTAGTTTTCCCTGTCCCATCTATACCTTCGAAGACAATAAATAAACCAGGATAGATTTTTTTATCCCTGATCATGAAAGGAACCTAGTTACTTTATTCATAAGCGCCATAAGTTACGATTTGAGCGCCATCTTTAGTCACTAGAATCATATCTTCCGCTTGGCTGACAAGACCATCAGAAACTTCCCATAAAGGTGGGTACGAATGCCAGTCCTCTTTATGTGCGGTATGCATTATTTTATCCATTCGCTCTTCATGGGTTCCTTCAGGTAGTAATCGTGATGCCATTCTTGCTGAAAAAGGTATATAATGGTATTTTTCATAAACTTTTTTACTAAATGCACTTTTGGGTTTACTATGAATTGAAAAAATTAAAGGCTCTGAACCGGGATGATCCTCAACAACACCTGCCTTACCATTAGTTGCAAAAGGTTCAATAGCATAGGTACATCCTTCTTGTAATTTTTGATTACCAACTACTCCATGAGCCTTGATATTAGGAATGCTTACACCAGCATGAAGGTTTCCCTTAGCAACTTGGTGACCTGTCAAATTTCGAATAGGTTTATACCCATATTTTTCAATTGTTTGGTTAATTACCTCTCCAATATCTCCAACTCGAACACCAGGTTTGACCATTTTAATGGCATTATCAAGAGCTTCTTTGGAAGCTAAAATTAAATTTTCAGGCATATCACCAAACGCAATAGTTCGTGAACAATCAGTCAAACAGCCATCGATTTGAACTCCAAAATCAACCTTTATGAGAGCAAACTCTGGAATAACTCTTGTTTCAGAAATCATTGCCGTATCATGGGCAGCAATAGAATTGATGGAAAAATTTGGAGGGAAACTCGGCTCAGCACCTGATTTAGTAATGAGTAATTCTATTGAATCAACTATATCTGCTACTTTCATACCGGGCTTGATTTGAGGGAGTATCTTTTTGAAAATCTTTCCTAAAATCTCACCTGCTCTTAGCAGGTTATCTAGATCTTTTTCAGTATATTGACTCAAATTCATAACCAATAGTAATTTTTAATGAAAAAAGGTTTTAATTTTTAACTAAATTGAAAATCAAAAATGGATTTAAAAAACTTCCATTAAATCCTTTCATAACTAAAAAGTTTCAACTTATTTTGCAGGCTTTTGAACGAAAATAGGCTAAATGATTTGTCAAATACCCAATTAAATACTCTTAAATATGTTTAAAATTTTCATCGTTTGAAATAAATTTCTTAACACGAGGAGTTTTTTTGTCATATTGCGATAACTGTGGCTTTGAATTAAAGCCAGATGACCTTTTCTGCCCATCATGTGGAAAAGAAAATTTGAATAGAGGACCAGCTAAGGGGCCAAGTAGTGGAACGGCTTACAATCAACCAACTCAACCTCCACCACCCCAGTACCAACCAAATTATCAGCCTTCTCCACAATATCAAGCGTCTTATCAAAATCCTAGTTATCAACCTCCGCAATACAATCAGTACGTAAAAAGAGCAGTTAATGCTCCATTCAATTATAGAATTGCTCCCTTAGGAGATCGTTGTATATCCTATATTATAGATGGCTTTGTAGCTGGAATTGGGTGTGCTGCTTGTTATTGTCCGGGTATTGTTTATATTTTATTTAAAGACGGTATAAGAAGGGGCCAATCATTTGGTAAAGGAGCAACTAATCTTCGAGTGGTAAATTTCAATACAGGTATGCCAGCTACACCTATGGAATCCTGTATAAGGAATTTTTGCAATATTTGTGTTTGCTACCTGCTCATAGAACAAAATCAACGACACATTGGTGATTTAATAGCTGGAACTATTGTTATTAAAGACGAATAAAGACAAAATATTTTTTTTTATACATTAAGGTAGTTGTTCCAAGTCTTATTTCTAATTCTTCTGGAAAAGATTCAGGTAATGATGTCTGGTAGGTGCTTGAAGCAACGTTTAAATC
>DAHXPE010000394.1 GCA_027364495.1 Candidatus Heimdallarchaeota archaeon
AAAAATTACTGGTCTTGAGGATTTACCTGATTTACTTGGTTTACATTTATCCAACAATAAAATAAAAACTTTTACTGGACTTGAAAAACTTATTAAGCTTAAAGAATTAAATTTGAGTCATAATGAAGTTGAAACGCTTAATGATATTCCCTCTTTGAAACATTTAGAAAAACTTGATTTAAACGAGAACAAAATATCTGAAATAACCGATCTCTCGCATTTAACTTCCCTTCAGGAAATAATCCTTTCTAATAATAAATTAAATTCTATTAAAGGCCTTGAACTTTCTTCAGTTGTAAAATTAGATTTACAAGGTAATTTCATAAGTGATCTTCCAAGTTTAGAAAAATTAGAAAGATTAGAATATATTAATTTGAATAATAATTCTTTAACAGCTTTAGATTTTATTTTAAAAGCTAAAAAACTTCAGAAACTTCATTTAGCATCTAATAAAGTTAGTCTTTCTGATATCAAAACTCTTGATCATAACTTATTAGCTCACTTAGATTTAAGTTCAAACGAAATCGAATCAGTACCAAATTTAAATTTTCCAGCTCTTCAATATCTTGATTTGTCTAATAATAAAATTAATGCAATAGAAGGAATTGATAAATTAGAAAATCTTAAGGTATTAAGATTAGATAATAACCATATTAGTCGTATTCAAAATTTAGGAACTTGTAAGAATTTAGAAGATTTACGACTTAGTAACAATAACATCAAATCCATATTAGGTTTAACTACTTTACGAGAGTTAATGTATTTGAATCTTGATTCAAACCAAATAACAAAGATTTGGGGTTTGAAGAATAATAGAAAATTACAGATCTTATTGTTGAACAATAATAAAATTGATTTAATTCCAAAAACAAAAATTCTTGAAGCACTTCACGCAAAAGCAATTAATCAAATAGATTTAAGAGAGAATCCTTTATCAAATGATGAAGGATTAAAAGTTTTAAAAGAGAAAAACCCTTCCATTAATATTAAGGTATCATCAACGGCTTGAATTATCATGTTACGTGATTCAGAAAAATATTCACGTCTAAGAATTTTACCTTCGATTGGCTCAAAGGGTCTCGATGATATTTTCAAAGCTAAAATTGGAGTTTTTGGTTTAGGGGGTCTAGGTTCATGGTCAAGTTTACTATTAACGCAAATAGGAATCGGATTTTTAAGAATTATAGATAGAGACGTAGTGGAAGTATCAAATCTTCCACGTACACCAATTTATACAATTGAATCAGTTGATTTACCTAAAGCTGAACAAGCGGCAATTTTTTTAAAAAAAATTAATCCAAATGCTGTAATCGAAGAAAAGACAACAAATATTGATGAATCGACAATAGAATCTCTAGTTAAGGACCTTGATGTTGTTATTGATGGATTAGATAATATTTCGACAAGATTAATTGTCAATCGTGCTTGTAAAAAATTTGGTGTTCCATTTATCTTCGCTGGTGCAATTGGAACATCGGCAAATATTTCAACATTTTTGTACAAAAATCAGCAGCCGTGTCTGAATTGCATTTTTGAAATGATAAGTGATGACGATCTAGAAAAATGTGATGTGACTGGTGTTCATACAGCTTTACTGTCTCTTGTCGCATCGATTCAGGTTGCAGAAGCTATAAAAATTATTACAAAAAGAGAACCTTCATTCATATCTCGGTTATATTATATTTATTTAGAAAGTATGGACCTAGACACTATTCAGATAAAACAAAACCATTCGTGTTCTGTTTGCTATCCAAAATCTACATCAAGAACTAAAACTAAAACAAATGTAGTTGAATTATGTGGAGATAGAACCTTCTTAGTCCCCAATCAAAGAACTGAATCTATCAATCTTGTTTCCCTAATAGTTAAACTTGAACGTGCGAATATCAAAATTATCAAAAAAGGCTCTTTAGGTATCACTTTTGAATTTCCCTTCAAATCTAAACACCTTGTAATTTCCCTTTTTTCTAATGGTAATTTATTAGTAAGAGGAGAATCGCAGTCTTCAGAAATAAACCAAATCTATAATGATTTCATAGAAAAATACCTTTAGAGAGATTTGAATTCTTTTCAAAGAATGCTATTACTTTCTCAATTCTTCAATTAACTTTCATTTATATAATCAAAAATGTACATATAATGATTTTTATAATTTAGGAGTGTTCAGATTTGAGTATAATATTGTTAACAAAATTTATTCGTTTCTTAAAATCTATAATATCTTGAAAAATAATGTGGAGAAAAAGGCTGTATTCTGTCATATCGTAATAAAAAGGGGCAAAAATAAGAAAAAAAAATTACTTTTAATATTTGGTACAAATAAGAAAACTTAAATACTTTTTAAATAAATATAATATAACCGAGATATGAATGAAGGTTC
>DAHXPE010000405.1 GCA_027364495.1 Candidatus Heimdallarchaeota archaeon
AGACTTTATTAATGTCAATAAAATTTTTACAATTTGCCTAGCTATCCTTTTATGTGCTAGTTTTTTGGCTACTGTTAATGAAACTGAGAAAACCCTAACACTCACAAATGAAAGATTTGAACCAACCTACTTACCAAACAATATAACTAAGGCTGTCGATTTTTTAAACAACTTATCTTCGAAAGGAAATGTAATGTGGATCCCTACCGGTGGAACTTATCCTTGGAAAAATTACTCAGTGCTTACAAACTTTGGTGCAAATCTTTCATTTGTGAGTGTTAGGGTTTTCTCAGTTTCATTAACAGTAGCCAAAAAACTAGCACATAAAAGGATAGCTAGGCAAATTGTAAAAATTTTATTGACATTAATAAAGTCTAGCAAGTTTTTCTTTTGTTCTTTTTTATATTCATTAATAGCTTCTAAAATAAAAAAGGAACTTATTAAAAAAATATAAGCATAGCAAAGTGCGGAAATCATTAAAAATGGAGTAACATCTCGTGTAATACCTAGCAATCCAGGTGGAGATAATGTTATAGCAAGTGTATAAAAACTTCCAAAGGGAGAATTATATCCTTTAGATAGAACGAGAGAGATGATTAATAAAATGCCTATCGTAAGCATAAATTTTTTAAGTAATTTTGAATTAAAATTATTCATATTTTTGAAAATCATTGAATTACTGTGTCGTGAATACTCAATAATGTATTTCCTATTAGAATATTTATCTTTTTTTATTTTAATTTTAATATGACCTGCTATAAACCAAGACACAAAAAATATTACTACCAGTGGAATAGAAATATTTAAAATTGTAAAATTTTTCGGGTTTTGCCCGAAAAATGAATAAGCCGGTTGGCCAAACATAAAAACATCATATAAATTTAAAAAACTGGAGGTGTGAGCTGTACTAATTGAGGAAGAAATTGAACCATAAGCCGTATATTGCCCTCCGACTCCATTGAGAAATCCTCCAAGAGTTTCAAAAAGAAAATAGGCATTTGCTAAAATTGTAAAGAGAAGTAGATATAATGTGTCTTTTGTCAGCAGTAATAAACTACGCACTTTTCTAGTGTCAATGATTGTTAATATCATAATTATGATAATGAACAGTCCAACCGTTATGATCCACATTGGAACTGAATCTCCTACTGTTGAGATCAGGGCGAATTTCAAAATATCCGTCTTTTTGTGGCTATCAAATATTTTTACCAAAAAATATACAAGGATTGGTGTTATCATATAAGACATTCCCCAAGTGTATAGTGGAGTTATCAAATTTGGATTTTGCCAATTTATTAAATAAAATATTGCACCAATCGTTGCAGAAATTCTAATGATGAAAACTCTCTTAATTTTGAAATATTTCATTAAATTAATAGTGGAGAAGTAGAAGAATGGACCACTAAGATAGGGAATAAGAAAAGTAAGTAAATGGTTAGCATAATAGGTTCCAAAAATTTCAATTAATGAGGTAGAAATCAAGGAGAAAACAACAGTTACTGAAGAAGTTGGTGACCCGGAGAACCATGAATATATCATCAAATCTATTGAGTTTTTCTGGTAATAAAATATAGTAGCTTGCTCATCTCCAAAAAAGATATAACCAGAACCAAAAATTAATCTCCCCAATAAGATCAATACAAGAATCGCAGGGAGGATGATACCTAAAAGTATGTCTATAAGTAGAATCAGAATTTTTTCATTTTTCAATGATGTAGACTTATTCATTTTTTCCCCTCATAGCCATCCCTGCGTATTCAGTTAGTTTTCTGGCAACGACTTTTGGATCCATGAGTTCCACAATTTTATTTCTTACTGATGTTTTTTTTTCTTTATTTAAAGAAATCCACTCTCTAACTTTAATTTTAATTTCTTCTGGGTTGTTAATGTTTGCGATCATTTCTGAAAATCCTGTAATTTCCTGAAAAGGTTGTAAGAAAGTAATTACTGGTGTCCCAGTTAAAATGCTTTCAATAGGCATCATTTCAAAATTTCCATTATATATTGGTGATATGAATAAAATGTGAATACCGTATTCAGAAATTAATTGTTCTCGTGTTAGTGACCCCAAATAATTCATTGTTATGCTGTATTTTGTAGAAAATATTTCACCTGTCTCTTTTAAGCCAAAATAATCAAAAGAGGAAACCCCAGTAATTTCTTCTATTATTCTTATCGTAGAATAAGTAGATTTCAAATCCGTTTCATTCGAATTGCCCATAAACACTAACGCTCTATTTATTCTTTGTCTATTATTATTCTGATAAATTTGGTGATCTATTGGAATTTGAAGAACCCCCTTAACACTTATCGAATAAACTCTTTCTGTTAGTAGGGCTGACCAAATGGATTGAGTTACAACAAAACTTTCTGATAGTAATTTTATGTATTTATTGAGAAAAAAACTTACTATAATAGGAGGAATAATGCTCTTTAGTTTTAGACTAAACTTACCCATTACTCCAGAACTTAAATTTGGATCTATATCTCTGTATTTCTTAAATAAAAAATTATGTCCTTTGAAGTATTGGATCCATATCAATAGATTTACACTTGTCTCTCTTTTAATATCATAGAGGGCGTCAATAACTTCATAATCATCTATAGTTATAAATATTTCATCTACAGAACTATTTCTTATCAAGGATTTTAATTCTTTTAGTTTTAACTGAGGTAAAGATAAATATGGGTTTTTAGCACTTTTTTCATTAATGAGAATTTCGTGGGCATCATAATCCATCCCGATTTGTTTCATCCCCTTAAATAAATCTGAGAATATGGAATAAGTTACTGAATGTTCATTTTTTTGTGATGGAATGAGAAAATGTACTTTCACCCTCTGAAATTATGGAAACGTTATTAACTCTTCGTAGTTCACTTTCATGATTATGATTAATTAATTTAAACATTTGTAATAACTAATAATATTCATATATCTGGTTCTAGTCAAACAAAGTATCATTTTCTATACATGCAATGATCCTTTTTGTTTCATTATTAAAGAGTTAAAGTTTATTCATCCTTGTTATTTCTTCTTTGAGTTGTTTTCTGCATCTTGCAAATACTCATCTCCAATGTTAATGGTACCTAGGTCATCATCTCTGTACATATAGTTCAAACTTCGTGATTTGCTCAAATTTCATTTATCTAAATCTTGGTCCTTCCGTGAAACAGGTGAGTATAATATGAAACGGCTTTGAATTGAATTTGCCATTTACCTTCTTCACAATCTATATCCTATACGCATGAGATTGGAACCTTCACTCGATTAGTTTTCATGCTTAAAAAATAACAGTCAACTTTTCATTTCAACCAAAAGAACACTTTCTACACCTTTAAGTCCTTCTATATATTGATTTGCGTGTTGGACCATGCATTATATATTATCTTTATCAAAACTCGATCCCCATCATTTTAACTGATCTCTCTCAAGAATAGAGATTTACTTCTTTAGTTATCGCCTCTAGTCAATCTCTATTCTCGTATTCAAAGACTTGCACATATTTCCAACACACTCCGTACAACCTATCTATCAATTTCTTCTTGTCATAAGTTTCAATTATTTTCTTGTTTCTTCTTCGCTTTTCTTAAAATATGGTTATGTGCTATTCATACATAATATAATTTAAATTTTCTCATCAACTTATATTTTGCGGTAAAGATTGATTATAAAAAATACTAATATAAAACATTAAATATGTGTCCAATATAAATGCGATAACTTTTTATGTTGGAAAGAATGTAAAAATGTGAAAGCTATAATAACTGGAATTTCGGGGCAAGATGGATATTTTCTTACTAATTTACTTTATAAAAAGGGCTATGAAATCATTGGGATAATAAGAAGAAATAGTTCAATGTCGATTGGGACAATTGAAAAACTCCCTAGGGAAACTAAAAATCGACTTAATATAGAATATGGAGATCTTACTGATGCGAGTTTCTTTGCCAGATTACTTGAGAAGGAAAAACCTGATGAGTTGTACCACCTTGCAGCACAGAGTTTCGTGGGTTATAGTTTTCAGAATCCAGCATCAACATATGATGTAAATATTTCAGGAACTCTTAATGTTGCAAACGCGATAAAAGATTATTCTCCGAAGACAAAATTATACTTTGCTGCTACATCAGAAATGTACGGGCAGCCTGAAATTACCCCACAGAATGAAGAAACTCCCTTTAAACCACGGAGCCCATATGCAGTATCAAAGCTTGCAGGTTTTTGGACAATGAAGACCTATAGGGAAGCATATGGGTTAAGCATATCAAACGGAATACTTTTCAATCATGAAAGTGAAGTAAGAGGACCTGAATTTGTATCAAGAAAAATTAGTAAAGCTGTTGCGAAGATAAAAACAGGAAAACTGGATATATTAGAACTAGGTAACTTGAATGCAAGGAAGGATTGGGGTTATGCTGAAGATTATGTTTACGGTATGTGGTTGATGCTAAATAAAGATGAAGGGAATGATTTTGTTCTCGGAACAGGAGAGCTACACACAGTCAGAGAGTTCGTTGAATTGGCATTTAATGAAGTGGGCATCAACATTCACTGGGAAGGTGAAGGACCAAACGAAACTGGCGTTTCGGATGAAGGAAAAATTATAGTGAAGGTGAATAAAAAATTTTTCAGGCCTCTGGAATCTGACAACTATTTGGCTGATTATTCTAAAGCTAAAAAATTACTTAATTGGAAACCCTCTACTTCGTTTAAACAGTTAATAAAATTAATGATTTCCAGTGATTTGGAATTGGAGACAGCAGAGAAAGACAGTACCAAATGACTCAGGATGTGGATGAAGATATGTAATGAATCTCTCAATTCTTTGATCATCCACTCTAGGGAATTGCATATTTGGATGAGGACTCCGAAGTTGATTGCGTTTATCATCCGTTGATTTTTTTAAAGAAGAATTCCACTTTAAAGGTTGTTACATTTGATTCTAATTTTTGTGATCTAATTCCTATTTCATAATATTCGCACTTTTCTAGTGCTAAAGATGACTCGTAGCACAATCAACTTATCATCTCAATTAAAAAGATATGGTATATAAACATGTTTTATGACAACAAGATAAAGATCCGTCCTCTTTCATACAACACTCTTAGAGTTTAACTGTTTAAGTGTGTAGATAGATTTATCCGTTTCTCATATCCTTTGCCAAAATTCTACCTTTTTGAATAATTGTGTCCTTATCTTCGAATAAAACATTAGTGAGATCTTCCAATTCCACAATCAATCATGTACTTGTTCCCTTAATTGAGTTCTCCAAAATAATTTAATAATTTGAACCTCCTTTTACAAGTTCGTCAATTAACACGAAAGCTGATATATTGTTATCATTCAATATATGGTTATGAATCATACCAAGTGGTTTCATAATGAAAAAAAGCCTCAAATCTATAATTTTAATAACTATATTAATCCATACAAACATATAAATTTAATTCCATCAGTAAAGTTACCAAAGAAAGAGTTGTTGTTCTTATAGAAAAACCTAATTGCATTGTTAAAAATAAAACTGTAAGATA
>DAHXPE010000419.1 GCA_027364495.1 Candidatus Heimdallarchaeota archaeon
TGTATCGAGTTGGGTCATCAGATGATGTATGTGGTCCCATTCTATAAGTCATAGCCTCGATTAGAGTTGGCCCTTCACCACGTCTAGCTCGTTCAAGAGCGTCCTTAACAGTTACATAAACGGCTAAGATATCGTTCCCATCAACTTGAACTCCAGGCATTCCATAAGCTAATGCCTTAATTGCAATTGATTCAGCAGCTGTTTGTTTTCTCAAGGGTACAGATATTGCCCACTGATTATTCTGGCAGAAAAAAATACAAGGTGCTTTGTTTACACCAGCAAAATTCATTCCAGAATGAAAATCATTAGAGGAGGTGGCACCATCTCCAAAAAATACAATCGTGCATGCATTATCTTTAAGATATGCTGCTGCGAAAGCTGCTCCCGCAGCTTGGATTATTTGTGTTCCAATTGGAGCAGATGGATTGACAAACCTTATTTTTTCTTTATCGCCACCAAATAACCCAGGTAACCTACGACCTTTTTGTGGATCATTTGCATTACCATAAAAGTGGTCGAAAATTTCTTGAGGTGGTAAACCACGATATAAAGCCATTCCTGGTTCCCTGTAAGAAGGAAAAATCCAGTCTTTATCATCTAGCGCTGCTACAGCACCTATTTGAGTTGCTTCCTGACCGGTTGTTGGAATATTAAAACCAATTCGACCTTGTCTTTGCAACCTAAGACCTTTCGTGTCTATAGTTCGCACGGTAATCATGGTTTCATACATTTTAAGCAAAATATTCTTTGAAATCGAAGGTTCTTTCTTCTGATCAATTACTGTCCCTTCTTCTGACAAAATTTGTACACGAGTCAATATTAAACATCCTATTCATTATACTACTTCTAGAAATGCTATATTATGCGTTTGAAGTGATTTAAACCTTTTAATTTAGTGACTTGTTCTTTAATTATAAATAATGAGGTTCCAATTTGTAAAGTTTTCACAAAATCAAGAAAAAAGGACTACTATTCTTTCCTTTAATTCAGTTTCGCTAATGTTTTTATTCTTCATTATAGTGAACTGGACATGTCACCTTAAAAAGGTTTAAGTAGGAAGACCTCATCTACTCCCTAAAACCTCCAACACTAAATAAAGTTAGGTTCTGATAATCAATATAGAGTTGTTTTTCATGTCAACAAAAGAATTAAATTTTGTAAATGAATGTCTGAAAGGAATGGAATGTAAAAATTGTTCCAAATGTGTCGCAGAAAAAATATCTTGGAATCGTCTAGAAGAAGATTTCATAAGAGATGATGCTGATTTCTCTGATGATTTACGAATATATTATCAAGTGAAAGGAAAAAGAAAAATTTTCGATCAACAAAAGAATGGAGAATATCTGACTCTATCTGAACCTGAAATGTTGCATATGTTTTCAAGATACTAAAAAATTATTTCAGAAAGCATCTTGCACCTAGCCATTGGTCACCGGTAGGCTCAAAACCAATTTTTTCTAGCATTTTTACGCCTGGATTTTCTTCATCGACTACCACATAAACAGATTTAATTATTTTTCTGGTAAAAAGGAAATTTAAAGCTGCACGGACAGAACCTGTAGCATAACCTTTTCGTCGGAATTTCTCATCTGTGTATATGCCATGCAATATTGCAAAAGAATAATTATCGTCTTTATGAATAAAAGGTACGGGACAAACACTAATAAGTTCAGCATCTTCAATAATACCATAAACAACTCCAGACGTAGCATAATCAACTAATTCCTGATTAAAATGTTTTAAAAGCTCTTCCGGTAATCTCCTACCAGATTTCAGGTGTCTTTTGGGAATAAAATTAGTTTTATCCAAGTTCATAGATTGTAATCTATTATAATTATCAGCATAAGTAACAGATTCATCGATGTAATCAAAATCATCAAAGAATGTTTTAATGGAGGTAATATGATGATTCTGGAAATTAATTTCATATCTGGTTGAGGGATCTAATGAAGGTGCAACTTTCTTGAATAAAGTCTCTATGGTCCCTTTATGACCATAAAAGGTTAAATAATGCTTGTATTCGTAAATAAACGTGTTAGGAGCATCAGGTAAGGCGTGAATTTTTACCTGATCCTGTTTCTGCAAATAATTATATAATTGGTAACAGAAGAGCGGTTGAGATGAATTAAGGATTTTGATAATGCTTTCGTCGTTCATATTTAACACATGTGTTCATTATTAGATTAAAAAATAATTTTAAAAGATTTTGGATGAAATCAATTAAAACAAATACCGATATTAATTATTGTAATGAAAAGTAGACAAAATTTTTTGGATTTTAATAAATAAGGAAAGAGTTTTTAAATATAATTTGGTAAAAATTTTTAAAAAAGAATTTAAATACGATTAATACAATTAGAATTTAAAACCAAATAATAACCCGAAATTACGATTTTTTAATCTATAAGATATTTAAATTTAGAGGAACATGTAATGAGCTCAAATCAAGTCACGATCGCTAAAATGGTAAGTTTGGATGACAGTAGTCCCATCGCATTACCAGTAGATTTCTTAGAAACATTAAAACCAAAAGAAGGATCAAGTAACGCGGTGATGATACTTGCGCCTAGCACTAAAATCATTCGAATTATTCCCAGTAAGAGTGATGTCGTTTTGAAAGTTGCTATTGAAATTGGTGAGTTATCCCCTGATTTTCTCCAGGAATTAGGCGTTGTTTTTATGAGATCTAAGATCAAAACTCTTTATTCCACTGGTTTGTGTTTTACTCAAGAAAGCTGTGTTTATGAAGGTTATATTGATCAATCTGATGTTTCTATGCCTACCGAGAAATTACAATCTGAGCTTCAAGGTATTAAAGGTGTAAGCCAAGTCGTAATTTCCACGTTAAATGCTTGAAAATCTAGTTGGTCAAAACAATTCTTGAAAAAAATGAAAAAAATTTTTTATCAACATAGACTTTTCTATTGCTGCTACTTTGAGATTTTTTGAAAAATGATTTTAGGTATCCATTTTTCAATTTCTCTAGTAAAGCACAAACAATTTTTTAAAGTCCCTTTGGTATGAATTTTTTGTAAAAAATTAATTCAGGAAAAATTGTGTGAATGTCGTTTATTGATGAAGATTCTGTTTCTTCAGTTCTTTTACACCCTCTTAGACGTCAAATTTATTCAATGGTTGTACAAACTCCGGAAGCCATGGTAGAA
>DAHXPE010000426.1 GCA_027364495.1 Candidatus Heimdallarchaeota archaeon
CCTGATCGCTAATTACTTCATACCGTTCCAGCTAATATAAGCCATCATACTACCATTCTGGAAAATGCAGGTAAGATCCAAAAAAGAATCTCTATGTTAGGTAGTAAAGCAAGTTTTACTTTTCAAGTCAGTGAGGAAAAACCTTTCAAGCTGTTTATAAATTCCACTGAACTACAATGGAAAAAATCTGTTGGTAAAAATGTTTATATTTATCTTAATTCAAGTAAATACTTTGTTATTACTAATAAAATTGTTAAAAATTATGACGATCAAACTTTAGTTAGAATTAACTGCATTTTATGTAAAAACGAAGAAAATTTTTATTTAAATATTCCAAAAAATGTTGTTGATTTCTATAGGCTTACAGAAAAAGGATCATTTGAATTAATGGTTCAAAAGAAACCCTTTGAGAAAATATTGGTCCATATTAAATATCCGGAATATGAAGTAATTAGCGATCAGGACTATGATTAGCATTTTTAGAAAACTTTTTAAATAAATGTACATTTAGTACTATCAACAATAATCATTAAATGTGCATTGGTGTCCAAATGAATATAAATTTAGGAATTCCCTACGAAACAATTATTGAAAATATTATTGAGAAAGGTTATGCCGGTAATCAAACTGAAGTAATCAGACAAGCTTTACTCGCCTATCAACGATTACTTGATGAGGAAGAAGTGAAATTAGTCAATAGGGCTATCAATATAGAGATGGATGACATCCATACTGGAAAGGTTACTGTTACTTCATTTGAAGACCTTAAAAAAAAGTATTCCAAATAACCATACCGTTTTATGATGAGGGATTAAAGATTGACTATTTTTGTATCTGGGATTGCAGAAAAAGAACTAGATAGGATGGATCCATCTCTACGAGAGTTATTTTTAAACCATATCGGAAAACTTGACGGTACCCCACCAGGCAGACATCTTCGATTTGGATTGCCTTTTTATGTTGAAAAAATGACCAAAAGTGCCAGGATAGTTTATAATATTGAGGATGAAGCTATTTATATCCTACACTGTTTTTCTACCCATAAAGAATATGAAAAATGGTACAATTCTTATAAATAACTTCTTATAAAAAAGTCTTATAAATAACTTGATTCAAGATGATTTAAATTACTTGTTATACAAAACAAATAAAACCGTCTCCTTTATAGAAATTGTTTGAGATTACTAAAGCAGGTCTGGGTTTTGTAATTGTTGCGAGATTTGTGAAAGGAAATGGAACAAAGACAAAATCTCCATGATTTGGGTTTATCATTTCTCTTTCCTCTAAAAAAATTTATTTCTCTTGATTATTAACGTAATTTTCATCTTTGTCAAGATCATAATCCCAATCATCCCAAATCTTATCTTCTTGGCATTATTTGATATACAAATATATGGTGCAATTCCTGATAATATTAATTTAGATGCTGTGTATAATGATCTGAATCAAAAAGTTAATCTTATACCTATTATCGATGGTGAACATAGTTATCCATCTTTTCATCACATAATGCATAATGGACCATCTTTAAGGTATTTATTAACAGTTTATGATGCTGGATATTATACTTGAATCAAGTTATGTAATCAAAAAGTAAAATAAAATACATTTAGGATTAAATTTATTTGCCTAAGAATGATTTAAAATCTATTAGGAAAAGGATTAATATTCTGCTACTGGGACCATATCTCCCATTAGAAACCTTTAATAAGCTCAATGAAATAAAAAATAAATTGAAGCAAAAAGGTTATGCTAAAACATTTTTAGTCAAAGACCTAAGAGCCACATTTGAATCAACTAACATGACAGAGGGAGAAAGAAATTTAAAACTATCTCTAAGAGCAATAGAGCAATTTACAATCAAATTTTCCTTTTTTATTTTAACAGTTCACCAGGTGTTCATGTTGAATTTGTGAAAGCAAGCGAATCAACAGAATTTTGTAAGAAAGCTATAATTTGTTCAGAAAAAGATGAACTCAATCAGAAGGATGCTCTTTCGACACTCCATTTAGGAATACTAAATGAGAAATGTCAAGAATTCAATATAATCTACTTCGAAATTAATGAAGATATAACAAAAAGATTGACAAAAGAAATTGATGATAAAATAAGGAGTTTTCTCTCCGTTGAAGTTATCTCTCTTCCATTATCCCTATATTGAACTCCTGATAAATTTCCTGGTAATCCATATTAATGACTCTTCCTACTTTAATATTTTCTTTTTAATTTTTCCAAATTTCCTTTT
>DAHXPE010000525.1 GCA_027364495.1 Candidatus Heimdallarchaeota archaeon
TCCCTAGTAAAAAAAAATTAATTGCGAAATAGATTTCTTATAAAATTCATTAATGGAATTATAATGACAATTAAAAGTAATTATGATGTTTTAGTGGTTGGTTCTGGAACTGGTGGTGCTGCCATAAGTAAATTTCTTGCTCAAAGAGGCTTATCTACAGCTATGGTAGAACGTCAGAAAAGAGATGAAATTCATAAGATATGTGGTGATGCTACTTCTCTCATTCATTTCACTCGTGTCAATGAAAGAGATCCAGATAAAAAAAATCATGTAGATCCACCCAGTAAAACCAATGAGGAACTTCATCAGGTTATGCGTGGATTTTCATTTTTTAATCCACATGGCCAACGGTACAATATTCCCAGTGATGGTGAGGGTTGGATAATTGCACGTGATAAATTCACTGCTCGTTTAATTCGTGAAGCTGAGGATGCTGGAGTCGAATATTATGATGAAACAACAGTTCGACAAAATATTGTTGAAAATGATGTTGTTAAAGGTGTTAATGTTCGTTCGAAAGAAGGTGAACTTAAAGACATTCGAGCTAAAGTTGTTGTTGATGCCAGTGGTATGGCTGGAATTGTAAGACGACAGCTAGATGAACAGAAAGCCCAATGGGAATCTATTATTCGACATTATGATTTAGCAGCTGCCTACCGTGAATTAATTGACTTTAAAGACTATACTTTTGAAAAACCGGACTATATCGAATTGTATTTTGATACCGATAATTGTCCTGGTGGATATTTTTGGGTTTTTCCTAGAGGAACTGATTCAGCTAATGTAGGTATAGGTATTGAACCCCGCAGGTATGATGGAGGTCCTCGCAAGGCTTATGATTGGTGGATTAATCACCTTAGCCATATGTTTGGTGGAAAATATAATGTTTTACACAAAGGAGGCTGGAATGTTCCATTGAGGAGACCTATGGATTCTCTCGTTTGGAATGGAGTCGTTTTAATTGGTGATGCAGGATCTTGTGTTAAAGCTACTGATGGTGGTGGAATTGGTCTTTCTTTAGTTTCTGCTTCTCAAGCTACATCCCCCATTGCACGTGCTATTGAAGAGGATAATCTGACTACAACTGGACCA
Organism: Candidatus Heimdallarchaeota archaeon; assembly: GCA_027364495.1. The sequence goes on from DAHXPE010000525.1 coordinate 1,093, forward strand.
CTTTGGGATTATAATGTCAATTTTATGAGACAAACCGGTGCTCATGAGGCACCACTTGCTTTAGCAAAAACCCAAATTACTAAAGCTTCGAATAGAGAACTTAATTTAATCTTCGAAAAAGAAGTTATCAATGCTCAAGATTTGTATAATCTGAATTCTGGTAGACCTATTACCAGTGGATTGGGTACGACACTTAAACGTGTTTGGCGCGGTAAATCTATTTTGCCTTTCCTCATTGATGTTCAAAGTACAATGGGTAAAATGAAAACCGTAAAAGAGATGTATTTCAATTATCCAGAAAATCCTAATGATTTAAGGGTTTGGCGTCAAAAGATTGCTAAAATTTTTCAAGATAAAGAAAGAGCTGAAAAATATTATGCTGAAACTGGTAAAGAACCGATAACAACGGCTGATAAATCTGTTCCTGTATAAAATTATATTTATTTATTCTAAATCCATTTTTCCCATCTTTTTTATTACCGAAATTCGTAAATAATTAGTAGTTACTAAATTACAAATTAATTTAAAAAGAGGAATATGATAATCAGATTTAAAAGCATCTAAATTTTGGCTTTCTATATTTAAAACACCAATTAATTGATTATTATAAACTAGCGGAATTGAAAGCTCTGAACGGAGGGAAGGATCACCTTCTAAATAAAACGAACATTTCAAAACATCTGGAATATTTAAAATTACTTTTTCTCTACCAGATTTTGCCACTATGCTATTTTTTGAATTCAATCCAATTGATTTAACATTAAAAGTCGGAGCATAGCCTGATTGTGAAACAAAATTTAAAGTTTCAGTTTCAGGATCGTAAAGTAATGCTGCAAACACTTTTATTTCGGAATAAAATATTTTAACTACTAAATCCTTTGTGGTTTCAAAAATATCCTGAATATTATTCACAAACAATAATTTTTCACTTAGCTCAGACAACAGCTCTAAATTTGCTTGAAATAATTGTTTGAATAAATTGGTTAATTTTTTTGATACAAAATCTTTTATTCTTTCTATTTGTTCAAAATTTTCTTTTCTTGAATGAATTTCAATATAACCTGTTATTTGCTCATTTTTATTTAAAAAAGGTTGCTTATAGGAATATAATTCTACCCTTTCTTCTGCCAGGTTACTAAATGTCGATTGTTTTGTGAATTCATTATTTTTTCCGTAAAAAATATCCATTTTGTCGAATTCAAAATTTTCAACGCAAAATTCAGTAAATAATTGAATTGCATCAAGATAAGGTAAATGAATTAAAAATCTGCAATAAACCTCTAAATTATGGAACATCATCTCTATTTGAGATGCAGGCTCAATGGATTGTGAATCAAAATAAAGAACTACCTTTTGCTTTACTTCTTCTAAGAATTGAATCGACAACTCCGTAGGAGAATGAAGCTGACTCAAATGTTCCTTAATTGTATTTTTTACTTTTAAATCATCTTTAAAAAGCTCTAATAGTGTTGTAGGGAAAACGAAAGCTAATAAAAAAGTTTCTGTAACTATTTCAGTTTCTCTTTGAGAATCCAAAACTAATAGTTGAAAAACATATGGCATTGAATGGTAATTTTGATATTTGTTTAGTTTTTGAGGCTTAATTAATCCAGAAAAATTTTTTATATCACGAACATTGTTATTAATTTTATGAGCCAGTTCATTTCCTATATTAATTATAAATGAAGGATTATCATCAATCATATCTGTATTTAAATTAATTAAGGGAAGAAAGTGACCTGAACTATATTTTAAACATATAACTGCAACTTGGTTATCAATATATCTCCTAAAAGAAGTTACAATTCTTTTGATTGCTACATTATAATGTAATATTCTTATTGAAATTGCAAATAGCTCAGTCTCTGGAATTATTTTTCCAGAAATAAAAGCTGCAAAATATTTTTGCTTTGAAGTTTTGAAAATAATTTCATTATATGACGGTTGGTAAATATTAACAAGAGATGGTGTTACAAGGAAATCTTGGATTGTCAATTCAGTATAGCATTCTTGCTCTGATATGTTAAAAAGATTTAAAAAAAACTCATTAACAAAAATGAAAAAGCCTTCACCATTTACAATACAAAATGGAACTTGTTGAGGCAGAATATTACTCATGGTCTCTTAACTTTTACCTATTAATTCTCTGGCAACCACATGTTGAAGCTTCAGATGGTGTCTGTTTTCTTTTTGATTCCACTGATACTGAAT
>DAHXPE010000098.1 GCA_027364495.1 Candidatus Heimdallarchaeota archaeon
AATAAAGGTTTTTTAGGTTGATGTTCAGCTTTTTCAAAACCATAATCTTCATAAAATCTAATAAGATTAGAACGATTTCGATCCACTTCTAAGATAACAAATTTGCATCCAATTTTATCTTTCAGCTCTAAAGCTAAATTAATGATATGATCAATTAAATCTTGACCAATTCTTTTTTTTTGAATGCTTTATCAAGGCCCATTCTTCCAAGTAATAATGCAGGATGAGTCGAGACATCTAAATCATCGATGCTTACAAATATTTTACTCATAGAACAAGTTACATAACCAATGACAATTTCATTTACCTTATTCGTAAATAACTGTATCAAATGATTGTTGATGTTTCCACCCTTTTTCGGTATTATTATAATACTCTGAAATATCTTCATCTTCAGTATCTAATATAACTGAAGGAATTTCTTTCATTTTAAATATGTTTTCAGAAATAAATACCCCATCCTAAATGTGATTTAAAATATTATTTATTATTATTGGAAAAAAATAAATGCTTTAATTATTGAAAGTAAAAATCCAAATTATAATCTTGCCCATAAATTATTTCCCGTTTTGTATTTATTTCTAATTCTTTCTATGGTCTTCTTACGGACTTCTTTCCGATTTGGATCTGGATTTCTCATATTTTCAATGAATCTTTTCGCTTCATCATCCTGTAAGAAAAAATGTGTATTAATATTTGATTTTATAACACTCAGTTCTTCAAAAATTTCATTTGTATCGCTAACAGTTTCCATTGTCGTATTTTTAAACTGAAACGTGAATAAATTGACTTTGGATGATAATTCAATATTTAAATCTTTAATAAAATCTGATAATGATTCTATGACTACATTAGTTTCTTCTTCAATTATTATATTCTCAAATGAAGAAATTAAAGGCAAATTTTTATTAAATAAATTCGAATATGTTTTATCAAAATCAAAGGCGAGTAGGTCAAAATTTTTACTATCACTTTCTTTTGAAACTGTGCTTTCCGAATCAGGTAAATAATGAAAGAATTCAAGATTAGGATTTGCTGAATCACTCGACATGAGAATTTTCCTTGTAAGATTGTATAAAAATATTCATAATAAAAAGGGGTTCAAATGATAAGATTAGTTATTATGTAACTAATAAATTAAAAATGACCATTCAAACCTTCTGTTTACTTTGGAAAGATCATTGGGGAATTGAAACGTTTCATGAATATGATAAAAAATTTTTCGGTTTTGAAGACTGTTACTCTGGAAAGAAAGAAACCAACATAGTTCATTGGACGATAGTAAAATTACTTTATTTGTTTTTTTACTTTTATAAACGAGAAGTAAATAAAATTTATCCTCATATAACGATGAACATGCTTTGAGAATTATATTGCACTGAATATGATTATGAAAGGTCAATGAACTCTCATCGGAAGAGAGATCAATTTATTTTGCTAAAAAGGAGTATTTTAAAATTTTGACATCATAAGTCCCATCAATAAAAAAGTCAAAAAATTTGTTCAATTTAAATTCTTGAAATTTGCTTTAATTTTAATTAAAATCTATACAACCTCCAACTTGACGGGAACTCCTTTTGCAGGTAATTCAAAAAATGTTGAAAGAATAAATTGTTATTAATGGATTAGGTGGTAAGGTTCGGTGGTTTTGGTAAAGGTATTGCTAGTGAAAAAATTGTGAAAAATTTAATTTAATCCTATTAAATCAACTATTCATCATTTTACATATATTTAGAGTTTTTATTTATTATAAATGTTGTCTAAACACATTAGCTGGTCTTGTAAGATTTTCATCGATATCTTTTGAATTTTTTATCTCTAGTTTACTTCCCTGACCTATTCTTTGCCCTGTTTTCATTAAGTACCCTACTTTACATATGCTCTCTGCCTGTCTCTGAGCTGTTCTTCTATCTACTAAAGTAGTTTTTGTGGGAAATGTTAATGTTGATTCCTTTAGTTCCGTATTTATTTCTAATATGACATCAGCCTTCTCTGGTTTTTTATTCTTTAATTCATTAAATGTTTTGTCCTTAAATATCAAGTTTATTATTGTCATCGTAACTTTCATCCTTTTGTTAATCAGAAATTTAGTAATGATCAAAATGATGATTTTTTTTTCTTTTTTTTCATTTGAGATTATCATTTTTTTATTACAATTCTGAATTCATATTGTAAGATATTCATTTCACACCTAGAATTAATAATTTTCGGGTACTAATTTACGTAAATTTTTTGGTTTTTGTCCAAAATTATTATCGAAAAGTGAAATCAATCATAATAATTCGCTTTTTTTAACTTATTTATCAATGGAATATAACCTATTTTAATTGAAATTATGACCATAACTTTTATTTTTTCGTTTCAAAAAATTTTGTTTCCAATTTTATACAGCTTTTTATCATTTATTTTTCTTATTTTTTCTCATTTTTACTAAGAATTAATCAAAGTTGTTTTTATTGCTCTTGCTGAATCAAAAATGAGCTTTAAAAGTCTACTTTATACGAAGAATTCCTTCTTCCATCCATCATTAGAAAATTCTTTAAAATAACTCACCGAATTTGTTTAATTGAGGATATAATACAAATACCGATGCTCTTCTTCATGAATTGCTCCATTCTATTCAGAAATGTATAAATTATAAGTAAAAAAATACTGGAATCTTTAGAAAAGTACTAGTAATAATTTCTTTAGAAGGGAATAAAATGTCAAAAAATAGTTCAAAAAGTAATAATTTTGATTTGAGTGAAATAGTCAGTATTCTTGATTTACAGGATCTAAAAGAGATAATATTTCATCTTATTCAGGAATATTCAAACAATCATACTTTTATTCTAGATTGGTTGAAAATTAATAAACCACAATCATTAAATCCAATAGAGAATCTTAATCAATCACTAAATGATGAATTGTTACTTGAATATTGGGACGAAGCAGAAGAAATTATAGCTGAATTTAACAAATATGGAGGTGGACCTGATGATGAAGAAGAAAAAGTCTTTGATTTGTTTGAAAAAATGACAGAAATAATTAAAGAGAATGAACTTTCTCACGAATTGAGAATTTATTTCATAGATGAGATAATACAGCAATACAAAAAAAAGAATTCAGGATTCCAGGACGGATTAATGGATCTGGCGTTTAAAATTTGCCAGGATAAAAGTGAATGGGAATATTTAGTTAAAAAACTCAATAAGAATGCATCAGAATGGGATTTAAAGTTAATAATGACGATCCAAAAGAACTATTTAAAAAATACGGAAGCTTACTTAAACGATCGATTAAAGACTCTTAAATATGGATTAGATTATTGGGATTTAATATCATTTTACTTAAAACAAAAAGAAGTTGATAAAGCGATCTCAACAGCTGAAAATGGATTAAAAGAGGGAATTGGACGAAAAGAGGAATTACTGATATATCTATCAAAATATTATTATGAAGGAAAAGACTTAGCAAATTTACAACGAATAACAACTATTGCTAAAGAAGAAAAAGAAGCAGTAAAAGAAACAATGGAATATTTGTTTAAATTAAATGAAGAAAGAGAGAATTATGATGGTGCAAAGGATACCTTAATAGATTCTTTTATGAATGCAAAAAACCATGAATATTATAAAGAATATTATAGAATAATTAATTATCTACGGGATGATGACAAAACTAAATTGGAAAAGAAGCTTTTAGAAAAAATAAAAAAAGAGAATCTCAAAGAATATATGCAGATATGTATAGATAAGAGAAATTATGAGGAAGCACTATCACAATTAATGAAAAATCCCGTTACAATAGACATATACGGGTACTCTGAAAAATTAGATGAAATAGCAGATAAATTAGCGGACTACTCACCAATTAAGATTGTAAATTATTATTGGAAAAAAATAAATGCTTGAATTATTGAAAGTAAAAATCCAAATTATAATCTTGCCCATAGTTACCTAAAAAAGGTGAAACATCTCTATGTGATTAACCTAAAGGAAGAAAATGAATGGATTTTAAAATTCAAAGAATTTAAAGAAGTGAATAAAAGAAGAAGGTCACTTTTAAGAATTATCAATGATCTTTAGTTATAAATAAATGGATGCTAAATTCAATTGTTTTTTAAATAAAGAACAAAATCTTTTACGAATTATCTAAAAATAAAGAAAAAAAATCCCTTTCCTAAGTTAGTCGATTTTCCATTTACTAATTATAATATTGCAATGACTTATTTATCATTCTTAGATTTTATTCCTAAATTAAACTATTCAACCAAAATTGAGTGCATTAAAATAGGTGATTTCACCTGGCAATGTAGTGATTCGTTTCTTAAGTTAATTAGTAATGCAGGAATTTTTAAATGATTAACTCCATTAAATCAACAAGAATCTTTTTTATTTCTTTTTGTTTTTTCAGATCGACTTTATCACGTTCAATAAATATCCGTTCTATGATATTGGCTTGGGGTGAGTTCTCGGTTTGTATTGAATCCATTTGATAAGTTTGTTCTGAACCCCAAAAATTTTTGAGATCCTCAATTGTCAACTCGTTTGCTAGTAAATCTTCTGAAGGAATTTTTTTATTTACAACGTTAGTTTCTTTGGTAATTGTTTTTGAATCTTCATGTCTATATTTTCGTAGTAATTCTAATAGCACATCTTTTTGTATTCCTCTTAGTTCAAATAATAAAAAAGGATCATCATCAAATCTTTCACCAAGTATATAATAAACTGCGGCGATATGTTTGCATGGATTTGCTGAGTCTGGACAGGTACAATTTGTTTTCAATTCACTTTCTGAATGGGGTAACAATTTAAACCCTAATTCCTTTATCTTCTCATCTATGTTGTTTGGCATCTCACCTGTCAATAATGATGCTGAAATTAGTGCTTCTTCACTTAATTTAGAAGCTATTTTCTGCCAGTCACTTTTATTATATTGAATAAATGAAATAGTTACTTTATAGGGTTTTGGTCTTGAACCTTGGACATTTGAGATGACTATTCCTTCTTTAATGGTTATATCTAGGACCTGTCCTTGACGAGCGTAATTTTTTCCTCTTTGAAGTCTATTTTTCCATCCAAATGACTCTAATAAATGTATGAATTGGTCTGCCCACCAGGTTTGAGTAAATTTTCCCCTGGTTGATTTAGCTTTTATTCCATTATTTGTTTTGAGTGGTTTTGATGGTTCAAAATAATTATCTGAGTAGTACCTCGAATTCTTATGCCGCGGACTCATATTGATCTCCTAAGTCATATTGGTCTTGTGATAAACTAATTAACTCTTTAAAATCCTCCGTGCTTAAAGAAGTGAGCCAATCCTCTCCTGTATCAATTATATTTTCAGCTAGTGCTATTTTTGATTCAATTAATTCATCTATTCGTTCTTCCAGGGTACCTTTAGTTATAAATTTGTGTACTTGAACATTTTTCAATTGGCCAATTCTATAAGCCCTATCTGTTGCTTGATTTTCAACAGCTGGATTCCACCAGCGGTCATAATGAAATACATGGCTGGCTTTAGTTAGATTAAGACCTGTTCCACCAGCTTTTAATGATATTATTAACACTGGACAGGAATTTTCATTTTCTGAGAAATTTTTTATGATTTCTTCTCGTTTCTTGATTGATAATCCACCATGCAAGAAAGGCACTTCTTGAAATAGTTTAACTTGTAAAAATTTTTTTAAAATTGTCCCCATCTCTACAAATTGTGTAAATATTAACATGCTTTCCTCAGTTTCAATTATTTCTTGAATCAATTCCCAAAGTCTTTGTAATTTTCCTGAACGATCTTCAATTTTACTATTGTCAGACAATAAATTAACAGGATGATTACAGGTCTGTTTAAGTTTTAAAAGTGTGGCTAACATATTCCCTCTTCGTTTTATACCCGTAGATTGATTAATAGCTAATAATTGACTATTTAATATTGACTGATAGAGCGTAGCTTGTTCTTTCGTTAAAAAGCAATATTCTTTTGTTTCTATCTTATCAGGTAAATCAGAAATTATTGACTTATCTGTTTTTACTCGACGTAATATAAATGGTTTTATCAAATTTTTTAAACTGTCAAGAGAATGCTGTTGATGATAGCGTTCAATTGGAATAATGAACCTTTTCTTGAAATAGTTCATATCGCCTAAGTATTGAGGTTCTATATAATCCAATAAGGACCATAATTCTAATAAACGATTTTCAATTGGCGTTCCTGTAAGAATTATTTTATGAGTTGATTTTAACATCCTCAAGGCTTGTGCTTGTTTGCTAAAAGGATTTTTTATGTTTTGAGCTTCATCAACGACTATCAGGTCCCAATGAATATTTTTCAAAATATTGACATCTCTTCTTGAAATTGAGAAACTCGTTAAGACAATTTCTGAACTTTTTAATTCAATTTCTGACCGATTTGCACCATGATAGATATTCCAAGTTATCGAAGGTGAAAACTTGTTTAATTCTTTTCCCCAGTTATGTAACACGCTTGTAGGTGCAATAATTAAAATAAGTAACCCATTAGTTGATTTCTTAGCTCGGTTGTTTTTTGTTCTTTTATTACTAGCAATAGCTTCTTTAGTATGTTTTATAGCAGGTCTGGAAGATGAGAGATGATCTTTATTGTTTTTAAGAATAAGGATCGTTGCAATTACCTGTATAGTCTTTCCCAACCCCATATCATCAGCTAAACAAGGATTCAGTCCTATTTGAAGCATAAAATATAACCAAGAAACACCATTTAACTGGTATGGCCTAAGCATACCATTAAATGATTGAGGAATTTCAGGAATTGATATTTTTTGTTTAGAAAAGAATGTCTCATTCAGCCATTCAGGTAAATCCAGTTCATTTGTCAAAAGGGATTCTTTGTCGTCATTTATGTTAGAATTTAATTTAAAAAGATCTTTTATGGTTAAATAACCGGATTTTTGAATTTTTGACCAATAATC
>DAHXPE010000048.1 GCA_027364495.1 Candidatus Heimdallarchaeota archaeon
AATATGATAATATTAGAAAAAATAAAAAATAATGTAAAAAATGATACCAATAAGAGAATTTGTATTTACTTCATTTAAGCTATCTTTAATTTATTTAGCCTTCATGCTGCTTGTTGTCCTATCGTTTCTTTATTATTTTGATAGATTTTCTCTTCCAAAGATTCGTTTACAAAACAAACTTTCTTATCCAGTAAGTTTTTTTACTAATAAATCACTTCTTTTTAGCTTTATTACACTTTTCTTAATCCCATCCGGATTTGATTACTATATATCAAATCTTTTTATTTTTAATCCGAAAATTGATTCGAGTTTATTTTTTGTTGGTAAAAGTTTACTATTAATAATAGTTTTGTTGGTATTAACAAAATTATTTATCAATTTATCAGTTCTACATAACTTTAATACTACAAACGCTGAATTAAATAATATATTTACTCAAATAAGCACTTTTAAAGATAATTATTTGCTGTATTTAAAATCGTTCAATCAAAATTTAATGAAAATAAAAATACGTATAATTCTTAAAAATATTATAAAATATGCTGTTCTAATCAGCTTTTTTTTTCCATTAGTTATGCTTTCTATTTCAGGATTAGTAAAAATAACTCTTTTTTCAATATTTCAAATTACTACACAAGCTTCATTAAGTTTTAACGAACACATACTTTATTCACTGTTTGTAATTAAAACAAGTATCGGATTCGCTAGTGGAACAAATGGAATAGTATTTCTTCGCAATATTAATGGAGATTATTTTTTCCTTCCCACGAGCTATTATTCAGATCCATTTGATTGGATATATGGCTTGTTAGGTTCAATAATTTGGTTTATTACAGTTATTTATCTATTTAAAGTAATCCAAACTATATTATCTGACAAAAAAAGAGCTTTTCAGAAATTTAAAACAATCACATTTTATCTTTTACTCCTACTAATTTGGAATTTATTTAGCTTTGGATTATTTCAACCAAGTAGTTTTTTGCTTAGAAAAAAACTGAATACTCAACAAAATCAAAATTTCTTTAATAATCTCTCAATTGTAAATGTGCAAATTTTCTTTTTACCATTTGGATTTTTGCTAATATTAGCTTGTTTGCTTTATTATTTACTAATTTCAGTAATATCTAAAAAAAGATTTAATGATAAAAAAATAGTACAAAGTGATTTTAAAGAAGAAATCATTTAAATAAAATAAAAACAGAGAAATATAATAGAATTAGAGATCGATTATGTGGGAGGAGGTCTTTTAGAACTAATTCTATTCTTCACAGCACTAAGTTTACTTGATTTTTTCATTTTTGGGATTATAAAATATAATCCGGCACCTACGACTACAACAACAGCACTAACACCAATTATTGGGAGTAAAAGACCAATAATTCCAGAACCACCACTTTTGCCGAAATTAGGATTATTCCCATTATAATAATCTAATCTATATTCTTGAGTTGAAATTGAAAAACCGACGTTATCATATACTCTAAGTTTATAAAATACTGTTCCGTTTACATTGTCAATAGGAATATGAGCAACAATATTGCCACTTATAATATTTGTATATAGAGAGAGGATTTTCCAATCATTAAGTGAAGTTACGTTATTTACTTTGTAATACACTTCCACAAGAAAAATTCCACCTTTGTCATAAATTGAAGCAGTTACATTGACATAAGGAGCTCCTTTAAGATTAAAAAGAAATGGCGAAGTGATTTGGCTGGTTACATTGACTGATGGGGTATCTCCATCAATGTAGAAAGAATATATAGTAGTATTCACTTCATGATTAAAGATATCTTTTAAATCAAAGAAATAATAACCCATGGTATCATTGTTAGACGCTGGTAAGTGAATAACATATTGATACCCAAGAGGAATATTGTAAGTCCTTAATTGAATACTGAATAGATTAATCTGACCATAATAAACATTAGAATAAGACTGACAGATTAAAAAGAAAGTTGAATTTACAAAGTCTGCTCTAGAAAAGCCTAATTTGATCAGGTCATAAGTATAGATACCATTTATAATATTACCTGATACTCTATCAAATAATAAAGCCGTTGTATTTCTATCGTTTTCAATATAAACTCTCAAAAATGTTCCTTGAGTGAAAGAAACTCCAAGCGTCAAAATTGCCTGGTCAACAGTTCCTCCAAAAACTATTCTTTGGGAAATATTTGTAATTTGATTACTAGGAATCTGCCATGGGAGTATTCCTTTGTAATTATATGTAGTTGAATTTCTATAGTAAGTTGTGCTATTATAGTCCAAGGGTGCTGCAACAATTTGTGTCCAAGTTAATTGATAATTATAGCTATAATAAACGATTGGCGTTAATGCACCTGCTGTATCAGTCACATTAAATAACAAATAAGGGGATGTAACATTACTTACATAAGGGGGATTAAATATTTGTTGAACGAGAACCGGTGCATCACCATCAAAATATAATGGATATGTAGATGTTCTATTAAGATTATTACCGAAATCATGTGAAGTTAAATACCAAGTGATATTAGTCGAGATTTTGTAAGAAGGAAGAGTAGCATTAAAGACCATTGTAGTAATTGATTGATTATTAAATGTCATATTGGTCATTAAAATTGTAGCGTATAGTCCATTATTTACATTATAATTGAAAGTGACCTCTTTAATTCCTGATGGATCAGTCATTGTCGCAAAAAATTCAGGTGTTTGGTTAACATCATACACATAATATTGACCAGTTAAATCTTTAGTCGTGTTGAAGGAATAAGCAATCATAGATGGACCCGCCGTATCATAATTAAAAATTTTTGATGTTTTCGCTTGTAATCCCAATTTATCATATGCATACACAACAATGCTAACAGATTTAGAAAGACTAACTAAATTTGCAAAATTAACAGTGGCGTTATAAACCTGATTAGTTGAATCTAGGTTACTTTCTAATTGCATGCTGAATGTATTATTTTTCAATGGATTATCAGTATAAAATACACCTTTAACAGTTGTATTAACAATATCAGCGACCCCATCCAAATCTGTGACTTTTACTCGAATAACTTGGCTCGATGTATCAAGTACTGTATTTGTCATTTGATAAAAAGAATCAGTTGGAGGATGATCAAACAAAAAGGTATAATTTGGTGATTGAGTTCTTTGATTTAGATTATTAAAGGCAGCAATCCAATAGGTAACACTTGCAGGCTTATTTTGGACAGGACTAGGAGGAACCGGAATTGTACTAGAATATTGAGTTATACTTGCTGATATTCCACTTGCTGTTGGTATATTAATAGTTCCTAAACTACTATCATACATTACAACGACAACTTTATAACTAGTAGAACTATTTGTCGTGCTTACAGCTAAAATTGTCTTCGAAGTACTGGTACTGGTATTTGTGCCAAAAGTATAAAACAAAGACCACTGATTAGTTGTAATATTTTTTCCATAAAGTTGTAAATTTTCCAAGTAATTATTTGGATTATTATTACCAGGCGCAGTTTGATTCCTATTAACAGTTATCCCAAAATAACTGAACAGGTTATTAAATCCTGGTGAAAAAGTATATTCAAAGTATTGATGGTGTGTTTGTGTACTAACAAAGTTACCAGTAGTGTCATTTAAATAACTAGATGAATTCCAAGGATTTTGAGCAGAAGAAGTAAACAAACTAATATAAGAACTTGACATTGATGTATTGTAGCTTAAGCTTGGTAAAGTACTGTATTGCCAAAAAATACTTGCATTTTTTATACCATTAGCATCTGAAATATTTGATGTAACAGTTTCACTTTGCTGTGGTGTAGGTTGAGTTATACTTAGATGAGGTGATCCAATGGTCGTACCAGCGGTTAACTTTTGATCAATAGTATAAGCATTAAAATTGTTATTCTTGTTGTTAGTATGGAAATTATTGGATATTTTAACTTCTGAGTTTGGGCCAAACAAATTAATCAAAAGAAAATTGGTCAAAATTAAGAGAATAAATAAACTTATAAAACTAATTTTTCTCTTAAGAAAAAAATTTTCCTTTTTAATTGTTTTTTTGCAAAAAATCTTTTTAATCATTATAAACATTTTATTTTTTTCCTAAATGCTTTGCGTAATATACGTAATTCATTTTTCAAAACAGACTTTTATATACTTTTTCTAATTTTTGGGAAAAAGTTTCAATTTTTTTGATTTAATTCTAAACTTTTTACTCAGGATTAAAAAAGACGTTATTAAACGCTATACGTAATATGCGTAACTTATTGGTCTATTACTAACCAGAAAAATACCTAAAAGAAGATATAAGCTCTTAACTAAAACTGCTAGAAAATTATTTTTTTAAAATTAATATTTGAATTATCAAATATAGCATGTATTCTATAGACGATTCACTTAATGGACTCCAAAACTGGTCTAAACCAGTTGTTGATTCACATTTGCATTTTTGGAATGAAAAATTAATTCCTTTCTACTTTCACTGGGCTGAACACTATTTTCCAGATATAAAAGTTGTATCAATGACAGATCCTGAAATAATTCCTAAAATATCTTCTGATTATAGAGAAAAGATCATTCTAGCTCAATTTTTAAGTACCAAAAATATTGGTATGTACAATTCTGAAGAACTGATTAAACAGATTGATAAAGCTTATTCTGATGGTGTAGAGGTTTTCAAAATTTGGTTAGCCCCTAGATTTTTAGATAGTAATAAGTTGCCTGGCCCGTTCAATCTCCTTGATGAAAGGTTAGAGCCAGTTTTTTCAAAGTTAGAGGATTATCGATTTACTATAAGTGCACATATCAGCGATCCCGATTTATGGTATCTATTCAATTATCAAGACAAAACTAAATATGGTTTAAAAATTGATCACATTAACAGGTTCTTAGTCATTACTGAAAAATATCCTAAATTGAAATTTTTTGCAACTCATTTTGCCTGCTGGCCAGAAAACTTAGTTGAATTGGAAAGAATTCTTATTGAGCATCCAAGACTGTATATTAATACTGGTTCAACACGTTGGATGATAAGAGAACTTTCTAAACAACGTGAAAAAAGCATTGAATTTATAAATAAATTTCAAGATAGGATAATATTTGGTACGGACCTACATGTGCCTAAAGAACCAGTTGATCCATTATATTATTCTACAAGGTATTGGGCTCATAGAACATTCTGGGAGACAGATTATGAGGCTGATTTACCTTTTGATGATTCTGATGCTCCATTTGGAACGCATTTTAAGGGATTAAAACTTCAAAAATCTATACTTGAGAAAATTTATTACAAAAATTTTTTTAGATTATTTAATTCATA
>DAHXPE010000050.1 GCA_027364495.1 Candidatus Heimdallarchaeota archaeon
AATGAATTAAAAATTTTCTTACTAGTTTTTAAAAAATTAATCATATGCTATTTTATACCAATTTTTTATTTAAAGATCCAAAACGTGATAACTATGACGAAAGGAATTATTGAAACCACTAAAGGGACAATTGAAGTAGAATTTTATGATAATGATGCTCCTAATACAGTTAAAAACTTTGTGACTCTTGCTCAAAAGGGCTATTACGATGGTCTTAAATTTCATAGAGTTGTACCGGATTTTGTTATTCAAGGAGGAGACCCAACAGGTACAGGAGCTGGTGGACCAGGGTACGCTATTAGATGTGAAACATCTGGACAAAAACAAAAGCACATTGATGGTGCACTTTCAATGGCCCATGCTGGTAAAGATACTGGTGGGTCTCAATTTTTTATAGTTTTAAATGAAAATAGCTGTCGACATTTAGATCGAAAACATACTGTTTTTGGCAAAACAACAAAAGGTTTGGATGTTGTTAAGCAAATCAAACAAGGTGATAAAATGCTAAAAGTAACCGTTTCAGAAGTCAGTGATTCTATTAAGAATAGAGAACTTGAAAAATTACCAGAACGCAGATAAAAAAGAAAGGATAGAAAAAAAATGAAAATTCAAAAAATAAAAGCTAGAGAAATATTTGATTCTCGTGGGAACCCAACTATTGAAGTAGATTTGACAGTTGATGATCATCTAGTTCGGAGTGCCGTTCCATCCGGAGCTTCAACTGGTGTTCATGAAGCTCTTGAACTCCGTGATACCGATAATAAAAGCAGATTGCTTGGAAGAGGAGTTTTACACGCTGTTAAAAATGTTAATGAAAAAATAGCTCCAAAATTAATCGGTATTAGTCCAGCTGATTTACGAGCTATTGACAAAATGATGTTTGACTTAGACGGCTCAGGTCCATCAAAAAAGAATTTAGGAGCTAATGCAATATTAGCAGTCTCCATGGCTGTCACTAGAGCTGGTGCTATTGAAAAACACGTACCTTTATACCAGCACATTGGTGAATTAGCTAATAAAAAGGGTTACGTATTTCCTGTTCCCAGTTTCAATGTCATAAATGGTGGGGAGCATGGAGGCAACAAATTAGATATTCAAGAATTCATGATTTTACCAGTTGGAGCAAAAACTTTCAAAGAAGCTTTGGTTACTGGTGCAGAAGTTTATCAAAATCTGAAAAATATTATTAAGGACAAATATGGTAGGCCAGCTATAAACGTTGGAGATGAAGGTGGTTTTGCTCCAAATTTATCAAAAACCGAAGAAGCAATCGATTTGATTATGTCTGCTATTAAAAAAGCTGGACATGAAGGTAAGGTAAAAATAGGTTTTGATGCTGCCGCTAGCGAATTTTATTTAGATGATAAAAATGCTTATTCTTATGAAGGAAAAACCATTTCTGCTGATGAGCTTTTAGACAAGTATATGGAAATTATAAAGACTTATCCAGTGATAACCTTCGAAGATCCTTTTGATGAAGAAGATTTTGATTCATTTTCAAAAATGGTAGATAAAATAGGTCAAAAAGTTCAAATTGTTGGTGATGATCTTCTTGTTACCAATGTTGAACGAATTCAGAAGGCTATTAATAAAAAGTCGTGTAATGCGTTATTGTTAAAGGTAAATCAAATAGGGTCAGTTTCTGAATCAATTGATGCTTGCAAACTATCTAAGGATAATAAATGGGGTGTCATGGTTTCACATAGAAGTGGTGAGACAGAAGACTCCTTTATTGCCGATTTGGTTGTCGGTTTAAAAACAGGTCAAATAAAAACTGGTGCGCCCTGTAGATCTGAGAGATTGGCAAAATATAATCAATTATTGCGAATTGAAGAAGAATTAGACGAAAAAGGAATTTCTCACACCTACGCCGGAACTGATTTCCGAACGGTTTAATTTTCATTCCTTATTGAATTTATTTTAAAATAATTATTTCTCTTATTAAAGCTCTTTTCATGAATAAATCTAATAATTAA
>DAHXPE010000061.1 GCA_027364495.1 Candidatus Heimdallarchaeota archaeon
GTAAATAGTTTATTTTCTCCTTTATAAGGATAATTCTCATCTCTTTCATGTATAACTTTGGTAAAACCCAGATTCTGATGAAGTTAAAGCATTTGATGATATCGATCGAACTTATTTGGAAAAATTGGCAAATAAATTAGCATTATTTAGAAAAAATAACTTGTTAGAGGTCAAAAACTAAAGTAGTTTAATTAAATCCAGGCTTTGAAATGCAAGAAATTTATTCTTTTTTAAGAACGAACGAAGGTCGGGGCGAAATCATAAAAGGATTAAAAGTTTTAGATAGAAATTCATCAAGAGCTAATCAATTAATTGAAAGACTAAAAGCATTTGTTCCAGAGGAAACCACATATGAATCACTTTTGGAACCACAATTTCTAAATCAAAAAAATAAAGAATGGTATATGTTCAGAAATTTAGCAATCGTTGCTATTAATGAATATATTAAAGAATTCCCCTTTTTAATGCACACACCTTCTAGTCTGCGATCTATTTTTGGCATGCCTACCAGAAAAGATAGAAAACGAGGTAAATATTCCGGTAAGGAATTAATTGATAAAGCATTTAAAGAAATTGGAAAAGATGATTTTACAAACTATGAAGCAATCGAAGAACTTCAAGAACAGCTTCAAGAAATAAGCGAAACTCATAGTGAACATAAACATCTTTGTGATGATCTTATTAATTACCTTAATAATAACCTTAATCGAAATTCCCAATTATTGACATATGTACCAGAAATTAATACCCATTCTTTTGAATCTTTAGAACATGCTAAACAATTTTTACAGAATCTGGGTTTTACCAAAGTTATACATGAAAGAGATGAGAATTATCCTTATAAAGGAGAAAATAAACTATTTACACCTGATTTATTAACTTCATATTGGAATGAACAAATTTGGTTTGAATTAAAGGAATGGGAATCATTCAATATTTTCTTTAGTCCAATTAAGCAATTATTGAATTATTTGGAAGCAAATGTTACCAAAGCCAACCATAAAGTGAATTCTTATGTTGGAATTCTAGTCACACAACCAGTTATGTTTTACCAATTTCTAGAACAGTATTTGAATACTGAACTTTCATTCAATAATCTAAGAAAGGCGATTACACCAAAATTGAACGAAATAAAGAACAAATTTGATAACATTCATTTGGCTAAAAATGTTTATTTAAATATAGGTCGATTAATGGTAAAAAATCATTTACAGATTAAAACTGAAGCTCTTTATATAGGTTTATTTTCCGAATTTATAAATAAAGAACTAGGAATACTAAGCACTGAATATGAATCTGGAGTTCAGATATTAAGCATCATAAATAATCTTGAAAAAAGAGCAAACAGTATTTTAATACGACCAATAAATAATTTAAAAGAACAAGAAAAACCGGCAAACACATTAATGTTATTTTTAGGAGTTTTGAAAAACTCAAAAGAATAATTCGAGTTGATAAAGATTCCCAAAATTGAGAAGAATACTAAAGATATGCTTAAAGCTAGCCAAAAAATAAATGCACTTTTTACTTCTAATACTACGCAATCAGAAAACAAAAGCATCCCTAAGGTCAATCCTCCTCCAATTCCAAGAAAAATTGATAATCAATCCTCTGAATTAATGAAAAATATTCAAGTTCAAATTAAACGAGAACAACAATCACTTACAAACTCAAAACGAACACTATTATTTAGACGAGGTATAATGCTTGTTTTTGAACAAACATCATTTGAATTACTTCTTCAACTTCCATGGATAAAGAAAGGTTTAGGGAACGAGATTCAAATCTGTTTTGAAAGGAAATTTATTAATGATTCAGGTCTAGATCATATTTTTGAAATTGTCTTAAGATTAAAAATAATTTACGCAAAAGATACTAATGAAAATCTTCATGATTTCCTCCAAGATAAGACTGTAAATGATGAAATGTCCTTCAGAATTAATGAAGCATTTGTTATTGTTAGAGATGAACCACTTTCTCATTTATGGTATAATTTTTTAAATAAAAATTCAGAATCAAAATTTATTTATTATCTATCCCGTAATCAACTTAATCAAAGGCATTACAACTCTTTCTCATTGATGGAAACAGAATCCCTATTTATTACTTTAATAAAAAGACTTTTGGTAATAAATGAACAAGTTGAAGTATCCATTCTCAATCGACAAACAAAAGTATTTATTACAGATCCGAAAAAATTTGATTTTCCAACCGACAATAAAGAATCATCATTAGCAATTTCTGATTCTATAACAAATTGTATGGGACATGGAGGTGCTGTTGAAAAATTTTCTACCTGTTTAATATGTGGTGGATCACTTTGTTCAATATGTCTTGATTCTTTTTTAATCTGTCCCGGATCTATTTCAACTGATCTTCACAAGTTTACAAGTAAAGATACTGAGCAAAATTAAAATTTTATTGTTATTAAAGATGCTAGTGAATTAATTTTTTAATTTATAATTCAGAAATAACTATTTTAAAGATTTTAAAGAAAAAATTTATAACTATAATATTCTCGAATTTATTAAAAAATCAAAAATTTATCGAATAATCGGTAGCAAAAACCATGTCCACTGCTTCAAAAACGGTTAATATAACAAACAATGCTAATGATATTGTCTTAAGAACTGAGAATCTCAAAAAAGCATATAAAAAGGGGTCTGAAAATGAAGTAGATGCCTTGAGAGGTGTCAGTATTCAAATAAAAAGAGGTGAGATGGTTTCTATTATGGGCAGCTCTGGTTCTGGAAAAACTACACTTTTAAATATTATGGGAGGATTAGATTCTCCTACCGAAGGATCAGTATATATCGACAATCAAGACATAGCAAAAATGACTGATAAAGAATTAACCATGTTGCGAAGACACAAGATTGGATTTATTTTTCAATCATATAATTTATTACCGGTATTATCAGCATTTGAAAATGTCGAATTACCAATGCTTATAGCTGGTATAGATACGGAAGAAAGAAAGAATAGAGCACTTGAATTGTTAAATATTGTTGGATTAGGTGATAGAATTAAACATAAACCTGATGAATTAAGTGGTGGTCAAAAACAAAGAGTTGCAATTGCACGATCTCTTGCAAACAAACCAGCTGTCTTATTATGTGATGAACCGACTGGAGACTTAGATACAAAAACAGGAGATCAGATCATGACATTATTTGAGGAAATAAACAAACAAGAGAATCAAACTATCATAATTGTCACTCATGATCCAAATATAGCGAAAAGAACGCTTAGAACTTTTCATATAAAGGACGGTTTAATAGAAAACATAGAATATCATAATAAAACGGATTAGTTAAAGGTATTATTAATTGGAACAGCATGAAAATAATTTTTTAGCTCAAACTGTTCAAGAAACTTTGGGTTCGGAGGAAGAATTTCAATCTTTGCTGGAATTTGTTAAAGCTCATCCACATCAACCAGAAAGTGTTAGAATAAATTCATTACGAGTAAATGTTACTGAATACATTAATGAAGCTAAGGAAAAAGGAATTTCTTTTGTTAAAGTCCAAGGTTCAATTCCTGATGGATATTACGTAACAATGGATTCAACCGCTAGAAAATGGTGGAATCAAGAAAGATTAATGGGTAATTTTTATTCGCAAGGAAATGCTAGCATGATTCCACCAATTTTTCTCTTAAATGAGGGAGAAATTTATTCCAACTTAAAAGTGCTAGACATGTGTGCTGCTCCTGGCAGTAAAACAACCCAGATAGGAGCTTTAATGCGAAACACTGGACTTTTGGTAGCAAATGATTTTAAGAGTCATCGATTATATGCATTACATAGAAACTTACAAGTTTTTGGTATAGCAAATGCCGTCGTTACTCAGCTGGATGGCAGGTGGATAACAAGTAGATGGCCAAAAACGTTCGATAGAACCTTATTAGATGCTCCCTGCTCTGGAACGGGAAGCAATAGAAATAATTTATTCTCAAAACGTAATCAACAGGCAATTTTAAACTTTCAAAAAAAAACAAAAGGGGTTATTAACTGCTGCAATAGCAAGCTTAAAAGATAATGATTCATATTTAATTTATTCTACCTGTTCATTGCTACCTTACGAAAATGAAGTAGATGCCTTGAGAGGTGTCAGTATTCAAATAAAAAGAGGTGAGATGGTTTCTATTATGGGCAGCTCTGGTT
>DAHXPE010000096.1 GCA_027364495.1 Candidatus Heimdallarchaeota archaeon
CAGAGTTATTATTGACTGGACCATAAGTACTAATTAGTAAACTACTAATAAAGCTTGCCCCTAAACTTATTTATATCAATCTTTAATCTTTTTTTAATATTTATTAATGCTTAAGGATGATATATTTTATGAGTATTTTATCCTAATAGGTGGCTAACATCTAAAAGGAGAAAATATGTTAAAAATATTAAGAAAGAAAACTTCAATAATATATTTAGTTTTAGCAACCTTTCTAATAAATGAGGGAACGATTTATGCTTCTAGCCCTAGCCCTAGCGTTAATCAAATCTCTAGTTTTATAAAAGGCATTATCCAAATTATGGCAGGATTAGCGGGGCTGGTCGCTACGGCCTATTTTGTTTTAGGAGGATTTAATTACATAACTTCTTCTGGCAATCCACATCGTTTAGAAAAAGCAAAAAGAACAATTTTTTATTCTGCAATTGGTTTATCGATAACGATCGCAGCTTTTGTAATATCTAGTATAGTAACAAATTTAGCTACTAGTTCATTTGGAGGATAGCTCCTTGAATCTCCTAATACTAGCGTCAACTTATAGCAATGTAGAAAGTTCTCTTTCTCCTATTATTAAAACCTTTGGAATAATCGGCTCATTACTAGCCGTCTTATTTTTGGTTATAGGAGGATTCAATTATATTACGTCATCTGCCAATCCTGAAAAGTTGGCAAAATCTAAGAAAATCATAAAAAATGCTTTGATCGGTTTAGTGATAGTTATAGGGGCAAGCTTTATTAGTAGTTTACTAATTAGTACTTATGGTCCAGTCAATAATAACTCTGCTACCAACATACCATCGATTAACGCTATTAATCCAAATAAATCTTCTGATGGTTTAATTGATATTGTTCTTAAAACAATCAGCGGAGTATTAGCGAGCATTATTGAGACTGTCGGAATACCTTTTATTTCAGCCTTATCATATTTTTTAAAATCTACCCCATCTCCTATAGTTAATACAGCAGTCATGAAGCTCTGGTTAATTTGCCTAGGAATTGCTGACGGTTTATTAGTGCTTGCGATTACTTTAATAGGTTTAAAAGTTATTACTTCAACTAGTTTAGGTTTTAAAAATATAGAATTAAAAGAATTACTCCCGCAAATTTTAATAACTTTTATGGTTATGAACTTTTCAATATATCTTATCGATTATTTAATCCAAATATCTAATATTATGATTAAGGGGATCACCAATAACAATGTTATTAATAACTTTTGGAACGCCCTAGAAGCAATAGTAAGAACAACTAGTGGTTATAGCCTGGCAATACTTCTAATAATGTTAGTGTTTTTAATACTGAGTATTGTTCTTTTAATTTTTTATCTCGGAAGATTAATAACTATTTATTTAGGAGCTGTTTTGTCGCCGATTGTTGTTCTTTGTTTTTTGATACCAGGATTTCGGGATTTTGCAGTTTCCATGATTAAAAAATATATCTCGGTCGTTTTTGTTTTGTTTGTCCACGTCGTAATCATTGAATTAGCGGCCTCCTTACTTGTTGGTATATATTCTAAAAATACTAATTTAAGTCCCTTAATGGCTATCTTGCTTGGCTTAGCTTCGTTATTCGCTTTAATTAAGACCCAAGGAGTTTTAGCGGAACTCGCTGTCATTAGTGTTGTTCCTAGGATGGCTCGTAAACTGGGTCAACGAATGGTTTTAAATTTAAGTTATGGAACTTCAATGGCATTTAATTCTCTGTCTCAAACTTTTTCTCAAAAGAATAACCCAGCTTTGCAAAATAATACTTCGAGCAATAGTAATATTGACCCTAAGGGCTCAGTAGTTAATTCAACCGCAGGAGCAAATAGATGAGAAGTACAATAGTACCTGCCCAAATAACTTCTGTTGAAGATAAAATTACCTCATTCCTAAATCTTAAACAAATCGTAATCTTGATTATAAATTTAGTTTTAATTATGGTTCAATTCCTTGTAATTCCGCCGTTTGTTAAGTTTTCTTTACTTAAAGTATTGCTTGCCTTGATATTAAGTGCTCTTTTGATTCCCTTGACCTTTAAATATAAAGAAATTATTTTGCTAGATCATCTGGTTTTAATTATAAGTTATAAATTAAGACCTAAAACATATGTTCTAATCAAGGACGATGAATTCTTGCTAGATAAAGAATCTAGTAAATTTAATTCAATTTCCAAAAATGTTCTGTCTGAAAACTCTCAATTGTTCAAAAAACTAAATTTTTCTTATAGCTATGGCAAAAGAGGAGAAGTATATGTTCAATTTTTTAAATAATAACAAATTGGGATCATCTAAAAAACAAATCGACATTTCTAATATTAAAGATGGAATCCTTAAAATTAACGATTTCAAATTTCGGCAAATAATTCAAGTTTCATCTATTAATTTTCAGCTCAAAAGTGAGTTTGAACAAGATAACGTTATCGATAATTATGAATCTTTCTTAAATTCTATCAATTTTAACATTCAAATATTAATCCGAACTCGTCAGACTAATATTTCAGAATACTTAGATAATATTGATTCTAAGATTAAGTCTGAAGAAGACCCTGTTTATAAGCAACAACTAGAAGATCAAAAGACATTTATTAAAGAGCTGATTAGGTCTAATAAAATTTTAAATAAGTCGTTTTATTTGATTGTTCCTCTAAATTTATCTTCGAAAACCAATTTTGAAAATATAAAACAACAGCTTAAGCTTCGAAGTGATCTAATCTCTAAGAATTTATCTAAATTAAATATTTCTTCTAAGATTTTAAATACCCTCGAAATAATTGATTTGTTTCATAGTTTTTATAATTTTAACGAAGCTCGTTTATATCCAATTAAAACAATAAAAGATTTTGAAGACTTTAAGTCTTTAATAATTGAAAGGGTTTGATCATGAATAAAAATATTAGCACCTTAATATTTAAAGGAAGGGAAGATATTAGTGAACGATTTTCATATAGTGGTTTAAATGAAACCATCGACCACTTAGTTATAGACAACACTTATATTAGGATTCTCTATTTATCGGGGTTTCCTTTTGTAGCCAATAGTGGTTGGCTAGATGATTTAATAAGTTTTCCATATGATTGTGACATTAGTTATCACTTCCAAGAAGTAGCTTCAGTTAATGCCCTTCCGAAACTTAATAGAAAAATTACGGAGCTCGAATCAATTAAAAGATCAATGATTACTGACGGTAAAATAATTGGTTCGGAAATTACTGACCCTCTCGAATCGGCCGTACTTTTAAGAGATAAGATCTTAAGAGGTCAACAAAAGTTATTTCAAATTGGAATATATATTGCCTTAAGGGCTGAATCCCTTAGTGAGCTTAATAAATTGACAGATATCTTAGAGTCGACACTCTCTTCCAAATTGTTTTTTGTAAAAATAGCTCGTTATCGTCAGCTTCAGGGCTTGCAAACAATTTTACCAAGAGCTGAAGACGAGCTCGATATTAAAAGAAATTTAGATAGTAGCTCTTCGGCTCTAACTTTTCCTTTTATGTCAAATGAGCTTGCTCATAATAACGGAATCATATATGGGGTAAATAAAAGCAACAATTCCTTAGTTATTATTGATCGCTTTAAACTTCAAAATGCCAATTCGATAATTTTTGCACAATCAGGTAGTGGTAAAAGTTATTTGTCTAAGATAGAAATTCTCAGACAGCTTAGTGATGGCGTTAATGTAATGGTTATTGATCCTGAAAACGAATATCAAGGAGTATGTGAATCTGTAAAAGGTTCCTATATTAAAATTTCAGCTTCTTCAAAGGATGCCATTAATCCTTTAGAAGTATTAAAAAACAAAACCTCTAAAAAAGATATCAATCAAAATATTCAAGACTTAACTTCTGTAATAAGTCTTATGGCTGAGGGTCTAAGTAACGAAGAAAAACGACCGAGATATATTTTTTAATCATGGAAACTGCAAAATCCCGAAATCCTGGTA
>DAHXPE010000110.1 GCA_027364495.1 Candidatus Heimdallarchaeota archaeon
ATTTTTGATTATTTTTTAACTTTGAAAATTAAATTTTAGAAATGATTTTAAAGCAAGAAATTATCCTGAATGCTATGAGTAATAACGATCTTCCATTCAAAAAAATTCTTTTAAATCAATTAGAGTGCATTAAATGTGGTAGAAAAGGCGATAAACAACTGGTTGATGTCAAAAGCCTTACAGAAAGGAATAATGCGTTAAAAATCAATTCAAGACTCGTTTCCAGTCTTAAATCCACTCCTGAAAATTATTACGCAATTCAATGCTATTATTGTGCTGAATTAAATATAGTTGATCGTGTGAAATTCGAAAATTTAGTTATAAACAATAATAAAATTGGTCATTGGGACGATTCTAAGACTATCAAACTTAATGAACATGGATTTATTACGATCGAATGAATAAATTAAATTTCTTCTGGCTGTAATCGATAAAACTTTACTTGTTTCGCACTTTTTCCTATACATATTGTTGCTGTACAGTCAGCTTCTAGATTTAAATTATAAAAATATAATTTTAAAGAACTTTTATCGATTTTTATGTCTATTTCATTGTTTTGATTTTCAAAAGGTATTTCAAATAAATTAATTGGTAAACGCATACCTTTTCCAATTGTTTTTATTACAGATTCCTTTATGGTCCACCATTGAAAGAAAAAATGCTCCTTATCGTTGCTATCAAGGTTAATAAAAAATTCTTTTTCTCTTTCGGAAAAAAATCTTTTGATAAGATTTTCATAATTAACCTTTTTACGAATTTTTTCTATGTCTACTCCTATTTGACTATTTGAGCAAATCCCAACAAGCAAATAATTGAATGAATTAGAAACATTAAATTGAATTTCTCCTTGTTCATACTCTGTTGTTAAAAAAGGCTTTCCATATTCTGAATAATATAAATTAATTTCATTGGTCTTCATTTTAGTATAATATGACAAAATTTTTAGTAATAAAAAATATCGTAAAACTGTTTTTTCCCTCTTATGATCATTCAAGATAGAGTTAAATCGTAGAATGTCTTGTTTTGAAAATATTTGATTGTATGAATCTTTATCTAATGAAAATTTGGTTAAATCGAGAAACCACACATGAACTTCATTTGTTTTTGGCACCATATCTGGTTCTGGTGTAAACCATTTCTCTGGTTTTAATAAGTTCATTATTTTCTAAGAAAACTTGTCATGTTAAAAACTATATAAATGAACTATGCTTTCATTCTTACAGTTAATATATTTTGTAAAGTGAATGAGTAATGGCATCTAAACCTGTATTAGCTATAAATTCCGAATCAAAAGTTAAAGAAATAATACCAGAAGTGGACTACACTGAAAAACAGGAAAAAGCCTGTCCGGTATCAAATTTCATTGAACTAATTTCAAAAAAATGGGTTATTCCGATTGTTATAGAACTTTATAGGAAAAATCAAGATGATAGTTTAGGTTCAATGCGTTTCAATGAAATTAGTAAAGTCTTAGGTGATGTCAATCCTAGAACACTATCTCAGCGGTTAAAGGAATTAGAAGATAAAAAAATTATCTTAAGGGAACAATATAATGAAATTCCTCTTCGTGTTGAATATTCTTTAACAGAAAAAGGTTTAAGACTAGGTAAAATGTTCCTTGATCTGGATGATTGGACCAAAGATTGGGATTAAAAAAGTAATCTGATAATAGAACAAGGCGAAACAACGGATAATTGTGATTGTTTTAGGAATAATTATTATTTTGTCAGGTTACACAATTGATCCATATAAATTAAATAACAAAGTGGCAAAGATACTCATAGGTCTCTGGGAGAATATTAGAAATTTTCAATAGAGAAAGATTCTGGCACAATTAAATTATTTGCAATTATTTTAATAGATGCTGTCTCTTATATCATAATGGGATTTAAATGATTCAGATATGTTTTAATAAAATCAATTAAGTCCATACTAGGCTTTATCTCTTCAAGTCTAAAATAAATATATAGATTAACAATTTCTTTACCACGATATACTAAGAAATTTATAATTTTTTGGTATGAGTATAATTATTTGCTTATTATACCACTATTCGCATTTTCGAATATAAAAATTTAAAATTTGCCTTATCCATAGATATCAATTTATATATTGTTTTTTCTAACAATTTGTTACTTTCATATGTGATTTTACAAAGTAATAAGGAATTATCAAGCAGATATTTGAAATCCTTGAGAAATTGTTCCAGGCAAACGGTACGATCAGAATTAATTAGATTACAAAAAACGGCAGGTTCATTAGGTAGATACAGATATTCAAATTGCAATGCACCATTAAAACTATGCCAAGAACAATGTGAAAATTGTTTACAAGCAATCAAACTTTGTTCTATATACAAACTACCTATTAAAAAGTACCAAGAGACAGCCATATGTAGTCATTGCCATTACCCGGCCTAATTATACCACTGAAAGCAATGGATTAGCATGAATTATCCCTGTCCAATTTGCAAGCAATAATTTTTTACTCAACTTTGTTCTAATGAATAATTTTTAAAGGAAAGAAGTACTACTAATTTATTTGATTTTATTTATTCTTCTTTTCTGAAAGGTAATTGCATCATGCTGTCATCGTTAGCTACGTTTGCCTCTAAAAATATTTCAACACTCATTTATTTGGCTGTATTTTTAATATTATTCATAATAGTAATTTTTATTTATTATCATGACAAGAAACACTTAAAAAAAGTCGATTACAGTAAATTTCCAATGAGTGAAACTGAAATTGCGCTTCATAGAGATGAATTACAAGTAACTCCTGTTTCTGAACATCAAAAAATTTATTGTAAAAATTGTGGGAAATCTATTGAACCAGAGTCTTATTTTTGTGAATTTTGTGGCCAAAAAACATAATTTCGTTGTTTAAGGATTAAACAAAAAAGACTATTTTTTTAATTCATTCTCGAAAAATTCTTTTGATGAACTTTGGCTGATTATTACGATCAAAATATGAAACATTGGAATGAAAAGGCAAAGGTTCACTCCAGCCGATCAAGCCAATTTTATAATATAGAAGAATTTTTAAATGGGAAATCAACTTTACTTCCTATTGAAAAAAATACTTTAGGTAATATTAAAGGTAAATCTGTTCTTCATGCGCAATGTCATATTGGGTTTGATACCATTTCTCTTGCTCGTTTAGGTGCTAAGGTAACTGGAGTGGATTTTTCATTAGATGCAATTGAACAAGCAAAAAAATTTGCTGATCATTTACAGATACAAGCTGATTTTCTACAATCGGATATTTTTAAGTTATCAAATACCAAACTACAAAAAAATAGCTTTGACATTATTTATGCCAGTTATGGAGTTTTATGCTGGATAGGAGATCTGGATAAATGGACTGAAACACTTGTATCTTACCTTAAAACTGGTGGTATGTTCATATTGATAGACGATCACCCCTATGTATCCACTGTTGAATTTGAAAATAACAAATACGAAATTAAATACAATTATTTCAAAAATCCAGAACCATTTGAATTTATAAATGAATATTCATATGCTGGAGAAGATTTTAAATTAGAGGAAAAGAAAGTTTATGAATGGAACCATTCCATAGATGAAATAATTGGTTCTTTTTTAAAAGCTAAACTACGAATAACAAGTTTTTACGAGTATGATTTTGGATACTGGCAACGATTTCCTTTCCTAATCAAAAGTTCTGAAGGTTATTATTATCGTGACCCAACTAAAAAGGATATACCAGAATATAATATTCCATTAATGTTCTCTATAACAGGAGTAAAAATTTAACATTTCCTGAATATTTAATCCTTTTAAAGCCGTTTTTTGGCTGAAATATGACTATGATTCTAGACATAAAATCACTTTTACCATTCATTCTTATCATTTTGGTTAATCTCGCGGTGATTTTTAGGAGGGTAGGAAAGTTGGACATCCCTGCATGGACCGCTTTTATGGCAGCTGCTATTTTACTTATTTTTATAAGTTCAAACCCAGAAAAAAGTTTTAATTCTGCTGTTCAGGTTGTTGCTTCAAATGCTGATGTCTTCGTGTTTTTATTCACCATGATGGTACTTGTTACCTCTTTAGAAATGTCTGGAACATTAGATTTCATAGCTCACAAATTACTAAAACATACTAAGGACGGAAACACATTACTGTTATGGATTCATATCTTTTTTGGTCTTGCAGCATCTGTTCTGATTAATGACACTGTTGCAATTTTTGCTCCAATTTTACTTATAGCATTTGCAAGGCAGATCAATCAAGAAGCAAAACCTTATATTCTTGCAGTGGCTTTTGGTCTGACATATGGATCGGCCCTTTTACCTACCGGCAACCCGCAAAATTTCATTCTTGCATCAGCTGGCAATATAACATTCATTGAGTTTTTTGTTTATGCTTTCTTTCCAACACTGTTTGCTCTATTAGGTAGTTATATGACTTTACGAATTTATTTTCGATCTGTTTTCAATACTGAAAAATTTAAAACAGTTTCAATGGTTGAATATCCTTCTATCGATTATTTACATTTAAGAAAACCGGCTCTGATAACATTCGGTGTTTTATTAATTGCATTACTCGTTACATCATTTTTCAACATTCCCATGGGTTTAATTTTTCTATTAGTGGTGGGAATTTATCTTTTCTTTATTAATGATCGAAATCAAATAATAGCACGCATTGATTGGGGTGTTTTGTTTTTCTTTGCCGGAATGTTTATAACAATCAATGCTGTTACCCAATCTGCTATTTTTACAGACTTAGTCAAAACACCTTTAAGCACAGCTCAACCTAATTTTGGCACCTTTGTTATTTTCAATATTGGAATTTTTATCTTGTGTCAATTTTTTTCTAATGTTCCAGTAGCGATCATAGCAACACAATTACTTCCTAGTACTCACCTTAATACAACCATATTTTGGATGTCAACAGCTTTAACAACAACATTTGCTGGTGGGACAACCGTTCTAGGTGCAGCAAGTAATATTATAGCAATAGAGACATCTAAAAAACGAAAAGTAGAAATAAAATGGCTTGAATTTTTTAAAATCGGTATTTTTTCAAGTTCTTTTGCATTATTAGGTGTAATTTTGTTTGGGCTGATTGCATTTGGAATATTTTAAATTACTTAATACCAAATCCTACTGTTGTGGTACCATTTTAATATCCAGAATAAATAATTAAAATATCAATATTCGTTAAATGAAGGGCTTTTAAATCATAAGGGTTAATATTAAAAGGATTAGAGAATGAATAGCCATATTTGATTGATAATCAAATCCTGAAACGTAAAAAGGAAATAATTGAAAATTTAATCAAAAAGAACGGAAACTCCGTTATTAATTTTTTTCTTGCCATATCTGAACCAACTTCAAATTAATAAATTGTTAAACTGAAGTTAATATTTAAATCTCCACCCAAAAAGGCAATAGATATTAATTATGTTCTTTAATGGAAAAAAGATTGTAAACTTAATTTTTATTCTTCTAATTCTCCACCATTTCTTAGAGCAATGGAATATTCATAAAAAATTTTTGATAAAATAGTAAGTTTTTGAAATTCATCATTGAGATCGAGCAAAATTTCTGAATTTAATTCTTGATTACAAGCATTGATATTAGCTTTTAAAAGATCAGTTAAGACATTGAAAGCGGTTAAAATTTTATTAAATAAAGAATCACATTTAAGATTAATATCAACCCTTGTTTTTGGATCTTTCTTAGCCCATTTAAGATGAACCAGATTATTAGCTAAAGAAAGATATTGTTCAGCTATGATTGAAAATTGTACATCATATCTAGACTCTCTTTCTAAATTATTTAAAGTTTTAATGACCTCCTCTAATTTCTTTCTTTCATCCTTATCTATAGCCTTGAAGGAGCTTGATTGGCTTTTCCACTTCTCGAAGTAGGCTAAGATTTCATCGTTGAGATAAGGCGCTGATAGGATTGTCTCCATACGAATCAACTTTTTATTAATATTTCAAATAAGTTTTTTTGTCTAAATATTTCATTGCTAATACCATTGACTTATAACCCTATTTTAATGTATTCAGTCCTTTTGCTCAAAACTACTATTTTATTTGAATAAACACCCATATTTGAAAAAGATTTATGAGCTTTTGTTCAATTTTGTTACATAAATTAGATTTTAAGAACTTTCACAAACGAAAATTAAAAGTCACTAAAAACGCATAAATTTAAAATACAAGAAAGAATTCTAGTAATTAAATATATTAAAAGGAATTAAAACTCATTTGCAAAAAATAATAATTTTATCGGACTTCAATGGAACAATATCATTAATTGATATAGCTGAATTTACTCTTAAGACTTTTGTAAAGCAGGATTGGGGATATTATGACAATTTATTTCAGGAAGGTAAATTATCACTTGAAGAGTCAACCTTAGCTCAACATTCTTTTTTAAAAACCCC
>DAHXPE010000168.1 GCA_027364495.1 Candidatus Heimdallarchaeota archaeon
CTAAATCGCAAGACCTAAAATCGTTTACTCCACCAACTAAAACAGTCAGAACTGTTGAACCAAAAGAAATGGGTTCAATAAAACATTTATCTCCGAAAGGAATGAATTCAAGTAATATTTCTTCAAAAAAATCATCTAAAAAAACTTCAAGAAAGTAATAGATAAAAGTAGTGCATATAATGCCAAAAAGAATTCAAAAAATTACGTCTGAAACAGATGCATCTGATCCAAGTATTCGTCTCCATACATTCATTTGCCGTGATTTTACTACTAAAAATGGAAAGAAAATTAAGGTTGATGTTAAATCTAATCAAACTTTTAAAAGTTTTAAAACAGAACTTCAAGAAGAATTTAAGATCCAGTTTGATTTTAATGTATATTATGATAGACATGAAATTAGCAACACCTCAGAATTGTTTGACTTGCTTGACATAGCAAAACAGGCTGGTAGGGAAGATGAAGAAGTCGTTGTTAGAAGGAAAATTAAGCTAAACAATATTAGATCTTTGAAAACTGAACTGGTCCTTCCAGATGATTCAAAGTTTCCTTATGGTGTTGTTCTTGTAGATGATGAAGATCCAATACACGTAAGAAAGAGAATAAAAGATGTGGTAATAGATTTTGTTGATAAAGCATTGAAGGATCCAACCAAAGCTTCATTTCAGATACCAAGTCGCAGTGCAGAAAATATTGGATATGATGAGGAATTGAAAATGGTGCTGATGGGCAATTTATTAACGGATAAAGCCTTTCGAAACCTTTCATCAGTTCAATCATTTTCACAATTTGCTGAAATGATGAAGTTAATCGATGCCGTACTACGTGAAAAGATCCATGCAACAAAGAGGGATCTATTTTATCGTAATCCTAAATTATTTGGAGATCAAAGAGTCAGTGATGGTCTTATTGAAGATCTTGGTGCAATGCTTCGTGTAACGAGAAATTCATTAAATGTTATTGCAAGTGCAAAAGGAAAAGTGCTAGGGAGAATTCAATTTAACGAAGGACGAGATAGAATTGATTGTTCACAAGGACTTGGAGGAAGAGCAATAACTCCTATGACTGATCAGATAACCAATTTGGAATCGGATGCTGAATTTGTGTTGGTCATAGAAAAAGACGCAGCATTTCAACGATTAGCAGAAGATAGGTTCTTCGATTTTATGCCCTGTATTCTCGTAACAGCATCCGGGCAGCCAGATATAGCAACAAGATTGTTTGTTAAGAAAGTCAGAGAAGATTTAGATCTTCCAGTATTTGGGTTTATGGATGCTGACCCATATGGAATGGATATCTTACGTGTCTATACAATTGGTTCCAAAGCTAAATCTCTTGAGACTTATGAATTAGCAGTTACTGACATCAAATGGTTAGGATTACTACCTTCAGATCTTGATAAATACAACATTCCAACAAGCTCCAGAATACCCATGACAAAAGAAGATACCAAAAGAGCTGAAGATCTACTTGATGAAGATTTCGTAAGAGCAAGACCTGTTTGGCAGAGAGAAGTCGAAATTATGATCAATACTCAAGAAAAAGCTGAGATACAGGCTTTAATGTCACATGAACTTCGATACATGACTAATGTTTATTTGCCTGAGAAGTTAGAATCGGGAGATTGGTTATAAAATTTACTTTCTTTCCTTTTCTTTTTTACGTTACTATCTTGGGGATTATCTATAAATGGAAATAGAGGATTTACCTAGTTATAATCTGTTTCAAGAAATTAATAATACCTTTCAATTATTCTCCGAATTTATTATTAAAAACAAATCAGGTTTAGATATAAAAAATACCTTCACAATAACAATAAATAATGAATTACTTTTACATCAAGATAAAACTGAAGATGACTTGAATATGGTCTTGAAATGGCTTGATAATGAAAGATTGGAAATAATTGAGAACTCTAAAAAATGTATTTCATTAACTGAAGAGAATTTTACTAAATTTAAATCTGAAAACCCATCTATCAAAGAAGAAATTAAAGGAAGAATTAAAGATTTGAAAAAAGTCATTAAATTTTTTGAAAATCTTAATTTTGATCCGTTAAATTATGATTGTTTGAGTAAATTAAAAACTGGACCGGATATCAATTCAGATTATGCCGGTATAACTGTTACTGAAACCAAATATTATTTAATTTAGTAATGGCTAAATTAATGCAATTCTTCCATACCAAAATATTGTTTCATGGTTACTGGAACATTTAATGCTCTAAGATAAGCAAATAAAGTTCCTCTATGCTGTACAAGGTGGTCTTCAATACTTAAGAAACCTTTCAGGAATGGAGTAGGAGATGTATTGATAAAATTTGTAAAAGTTCCTTTTACTAGCTCATCATCACTCTTCTTACTATAAAAATTTAGAAAGTGCTCACAAGCTTTGTTAAATACTGCCGAATAATTATTGTTCGCTAAATCTGATCCAAATTTATCAGCCAGAATTTTTTTCATCTGGTCTGGGTTTGGTCTTTCCTTATTGCCACCCTCAACAAAAAGTGTTCCTGTATAGGGTAAAACTGCGATATGACGTGCTAAATCTCCAAGTTTCTGTTGAACATCTTTTGTTGGTGCATAATCAAGTTTGTCTTTAGGAACAGCTTTTAATATAAAATCGGTTCCTCTTTGTACTCCTTTAAAGTTGCTTATAACAATTTCTTTCATTGAACTCATAGTATCGCCTCTAAAAATTTGGCAGGTAAGAACCTCAGAATTGATTTTATAAACTTCATAGAGAATCAAAAACCAGAATTATATTTAACTAATTTGATAAGCTTTGAAAAAAAATTTTGGAAATTAAACATCCCTTGTCAAGAAAAAAGATTTTTTATTTTTGCATTATTTTATGGCAAGAGAGTTTCTTCAATGTTTTGCTTTACTGCTTCAGGAACTAATAGCTCCCTTATATAAGCGCTTAAATTCCCAGTATGATGTGCAAGGTGATTTGTAACATTTAAAAAATTTTTAAGGTAAGGTGTAGCTTCATTATTAGCTGGGTTTATGAAACTTTCATTAATCAATGAATCATCGCATTTTGCATTGTAGAAACTTAAGAAATAATCACATGATTTTTCAAAAACTGTGGAATAATTGTTATACTTAAGATCATCTCCAAAAGTCTCTTCTGAAACTTTATTTAGTTCAGTTGGAGTTTGAACTTCACAGAAATATTCTTCAGCGTAAAGAGTAGCCGTGAATGGTATAATAGCTATGTGCCTAGCTAATTGTCCAAGATGCTTCATTTGTGTGCAAGGAGAGAATTCAAGCTTATCCTGAGGTATTGACTTTAATAAAAACATTGTCTCTCTCATCAAAGATTTAAAATTCTCAATTACGATGTCTTTCAAAGTTTCGTTTGTTACCATCGTTATCACCTTATTAAGACTTTTATTTTTACTATAATGAATTAATGAGGTAAGCACTCTAATTAAGTATCTTAATCATTTCAAACTCATACTTTGTAATCCAATAAGTATATGAATAATCATTTGAATAAATAACAAAGTAGTTGACTTACTCTAATTGAATAATAAATCCATTTGAAAAAAATATTATTAAAGACAAATAAAGGACTTTTTAATCCTATAGTTTTTATATCAAATTTCAAATTTTAAAAAATAAAGGAGAAATCAAGGAAATAAAATGAATTATAATTTACTGATTACTCATTCATGAAAAGTAAAATCCAATTTAAAAGTAAATAGGCTATTTTTTCTTAAGCATCTAGATGATCTAATACTTCTGTGAGTTCTGCAAGATCAATAGGGTTTGAATAAATTCCTTTCAAGTCTAAATCTTTAAAATGATCTATAATGGATTCAAAACTAGACAACATGAGGATGGTTAAGTCAGGATTTATCAATTTTAATATGCAATATAAATCGATACCGGTCATATCTGGTAATTCAAAATTGTTTAATATAATTGAAACATCATTACTATGATTTTTATAAAATTCTATTCCCATAAATGCGTTGTTGACAATGTTAAAAGAATAATTGTTGGTTTTTAAAAACCGATCTAATATAGATTGCATTTCATAGTTATTTGTAATAAGCAAAATGGACTTAAGTTTATCAACATTTGAATATTCCATATAACCGTTTTTATTAAATAAATAATTGTTTTTATTAAATAAATTTCCCATTGGATATTCCTAAAACTTTAGATTAATGCTCTCATAAACCAATGATTGAAGAGAAAAGAACTAGATTGTTTATTAATTGAAGGACAAAATATGAAATTATTGTATTTAATCATTAAGTCTTAATTAAGTAAGATCAGAATAATCTTTTAAATTTACTAATAATATCACTTTTCAAGTTTTTTTCAAAATTATTTTTTAAAATTTGAAATTTGATATAAAAACTATAG
>DAHXPE010000185.1 GCA_027364495.1 Candidatus Heimdallarchaeota archaeon
TAACCAGAGACAAAGAAATTGTCATTGAACTCGGTACTAGCAATAGTCCTTCCTTTGTTTTTACAAATTTTACTTTTTTTCCAGGTTGAAGATTTAATTCTTCCCTTAAATTGGCTGGTATAGTTATTTGTCCTTTTTTGCTAATATTGCTTTCGGATGACATAAGGTATTACTTTCCTACATAAAGGTATACTTAGAGGTATAAAAAATTTCTGAATTATTAGAGAGTGCTGAATAATTCAATTTTTTTATGTTTTGTTTCTGCAAAAAGATTGTTGTCAACACTTATTTTCTCTAAAATGTTTCTAATAAGGAGGATACGGATTACGAAAAAGGTCATTTTGACCCCCGTTTTCTTTTAAGAGACGGTATGTCCTCTTACATGGGGGATAGCACAGGCAGCAATACCATCCTGAAGACATCGTCGAACCTATTTTACTAATATTAATAAATTACCAGTTTCTAAAGCAGAATTTACGGATTTAGCATCATTAGGAGACGCCTCTAATGTTATAGCATTAATTAATGATTCTGTTATATTGATATACAACACATAGGCAATAAAAGAATAATTTGTTAGTTTGAGGTGAAATATAAACCGTTTCTGGTTGAATTTTTCAACTTATTTTTGCTAATAACATTCCAAAGTAAAAAAAGGTGGAATAATCACTATTATTCATTGTTATTTATAAAATAAAAAAATTACTTATAAACAGGTAAAAAATTCTAAGGATTACTTATTCAAGAATTCAAAGTTCAAGAGATTTTTTGTTCTGGTAAATTACTTGTTTTCTATGAGCATTTGACCAGAAATAATGAATTATGACAAGTAACAGCCCATATATCATGATTTCTCCAGCTTGAGAACTATAAGGAGTTATGAAAATGGTCTCACCGTTAGATAAATTAACTGGAATGGAGTAAATAAAGGAAAAATAAAGGAAAATTGGAATACCGAGAAAAATCATAATACCAGCAAAGTAAAAAAGCAATTTTTCTGCTCTTTTTGAATACAGAGTTGAGGCTATCGATATGCAAGACAAAGAAAATGCTATAACTACCCATTGAAAAATAGTAAAATAAATTGAATCCAAAAAAATAAAGTCCGGTAGATTTTGGTTGCTTTTTAATGGGATACTATATAAATTCATAAAAATCAAAATTCCCATCAATACAATTCCAAATAAAAATAAGAAGATCTCTTTTCGTTTGGATTGACTGCTTCTCAATAATACATTTGAATCTTTGTTCATTTTTAATGTAGCGTTGTCTGTCATGGTCTTGCATTCTTCCTTACCAATTTATTATGTATTTCATATCTAATAGTATTCCTATTTAACTACATTTTCATTAAATTATGCTCATATAATTTAATCGTGGAACATACATTAATCGAACTCAAATCCTTTACCTCCTAATATTTTGGACAATTTTGAAAAATTATTTGAAAAAAGGAGCAGATTGTGGATGTTAGTGTAAATTTTCTCAATAAAAAATAAGGATCTTAAAAAAAAAAACAACTCTAAAACTCCTGACTTAATTTTAATAGCACAAACATGTCCCAGTATACCCCATCATATTTTTATTTCGTAAATGTGGGTATTAAAATTCCTAAATTATCATAAAATTTAGTCTTTAAACTAATCCAATTATATCTTTTTATGCCTTGCTTCAGTATGTTGCTCTAATGATCTCTGGGTATTAAAATATTTATTACACTTCTCACAATGATATTTTTGAGAGCTCTTTATCTGTTTTATACTCTTTTGATCATTCATTTGCGTTATCACTGGTTTTTGATAAATTATATTCCTCAATTTTGTTATTGTCTTCTCTTTTTTCTTTTCTTCTTGTTTTTTCTTTTTTACTTCGGGTTTTTTCTCTGGTTCTTCATCTTTTTGAGAAATTTTTGGAAATTCTCCTATTATATAACTATTTGTCATTTCATCCCAAACCACTGTTACTCTTCTGGATTCTATTTCTTCTTT
The DNA here is from genome assembly GCA_027364495.1 of Candidatus Heimdallarchaeota archaeon. The sequence continues at coordinate 1,989 of DAHXPE010000185.1, forward strand.
CGATTCTGGATATTTTTCCTTCCAATCATTATATTGATCATTTGTCATTAAATATCCGTTATTATTTATCGCATAGTCAATTAACAACGATACTAGACCAATTCTACACCAATATTCCACTTGTTATACAATATATTCAAGGAAAGAAAGATGAATTAGAAAGAAACAAGTTAAAACCAAAAGAATTAAATCTTGGTAAAGAACCATTAGCAAGAAAATTATTCCAGATATTAAAAGAATCAAAACTGTTACTAATCAGGGAAGGATTATCAGATTTTGATGATTTTGGAATATGTTTATGGATGAATGAAAAGAAGACCATATTTGGATTCGCGTTTGGAAATAAATTGCAAGCGAAACAATCAGTACTAAGCGTATACAAATTTCCAGTAGGAAGAAATTTAATACTATCGAACGAAATGAAGAGTTTGTTTGCAACGACAAAACTGAAAGAAATATTAAAAGACAATCCACTACAGACCAAAAAGAATTATTTAGAATTAAAGATATTGCAAACATATGAATTGGTATCTTTACTATTTAATCACCAGACAGAATATAAATTAGAGCATATAGCATTAATACCAATGGACTCAGAATTAGAAGTAAAAATAGGCTATGAATTAGAGAAGATAAGTGATTACTCAGGAAAATTAAAACTCTACCCATCGAAAAAGGAATACATAGAAGAAATATCCTCAACCAGGAAACAAACAATAATAACGTCTTCTAGAAAAGGATTAAGCAAACCAGAGTTAGGACTGATAGTAATTGATGGAAATAACATAGCCCATATAGAGAATAATAAACCAAAAGCTGAAAAAATAATTAAACTATATGATACATTAAGGTTAAAGTACAAAAATGTAAAAATAAAGATATTTTTTTAGTGCAAAATTTGAACATGATGCAGAGGATTTTGCATATTTGACAAAACTAATAAGCAAGGGAATAGCATCAAAAACACCAGCAAAATCATCAGATGATTACTATTGTATAAAGTATGCGATAAATAATAACGGAAATTTAATGACAAATGATCAATATAATGATTGGAAGGAAAAATATCCAGAATCGAAAGAAGAAATAGAATCCAGAAGAGTAACAGTGGTTTGGGATGAAATGA
>DAHXPE010000124.1 GCA_027364495.1 Candidatus Heimdallarchaeota archaeon
CTCACCTTATTAGTAATATCTTATTCTACTACAGGATTCCCTTCAATCAGGTTACCATAGCCAATTAATCTCCAACGTCGATCAATAAGTACTGATATTGCTAATCTTGTATTATCTCTTGCGCAAACTGGCAAAACAAGATCAACTGTAAATCTACCTGAATTACCCTTTTGACTTGATTTGTCTATTGTTCCAACTGTTTTTGCTGTTCCTATATTTATCATTATTTTTGAGCCTTTTGGTAACTGTGGAACTTTTTGATCATCTTCTGATTTTAATCCTACTATTCTATCTAAAAACATTCCATCAAAAGTTATCTTATCATAAATTGGTGGTAATTTGTCTGGTTTGCCTAAAACGTGACCAACTAATCTATCATTTTTGGTCATTGATGGGTCCAATTCTGTACCTACACCTATTAATCCTCCAGGAAGTGCTTTTTCCAAATTTCCAAATCCTGATTGTAAGGAGGATATTTTTGTAACTATTGGTTTCCATTTACCATTTACATTTATTCCTGGACGTATTTCAATTTCCATTCCTACTTCTAATGATCCTTGGCTTATTGATCCACCTACTACCCCACCATGCATTTCGCTTGGTGACATTCCTGGTTTGTTAATATCGAATGATCTTGCTATTAACATGAATGGTGATATTTCAGGATCCCTATGAGGCGTTTTGAAGTTTTCTTCTATTTTTTGTATGACAATATCTAAATTTGTTTTGTGAATTGCTGAAATTGGTATAATTGGAACATTTTTAGCATCTTTTTTCCATTCCCGGTCTAAAAAAGCTTGTATATCTTCGAAGTTTTTTATTGCTTCTTCTTCTGAAACCAATTCAATTTTGTTTTGAACGACAATCAGTTTTTCCATATCAATAATATTCATAGCCGCCAAATGTTCTCTTGTTTGAGGCATTGGAACTGGCTCAGTAGCTGAAATAACTAATAAAACGGCATCCATAATTGCAGCACCTGATAACATGGTCGCCATTAAAACCTCATGTCCAGGAGCGTCTACAAAGCTTATACGTCTTACTAATTTTGTATCTTTTGATTTTTCAGTTGTGTAGGTTCCGTCTTTTTTCTGAAGGAATTCACAATCTGCATATCCAAGACGTATGGAAATTCCTCTTCTGATTTCTTCACTGTGGGTGTCAGGAAATTTACCTGAAAACGCCTGTACCAGACTACTTTTACCATGATCGACATGGCCAATCATACCAAGGTTTATTTCGGCTTGATTTGGTTTTTCTGCTGTTTTTGACATTTTTTTGTGCTGCACCAATTGAATTGATCTGAATAGTTGTTACAATGTATTTATAGATAGATTAAGAAATATGTTTTCCTTATTCTGTTTTTAAGGTAGCCAAGATTTCTTCAATCTTTTTAGATCCCATGGTAAGGATTTTCATATTTATTTGTAAAATATCTTCTGATATTGTATTACCACGAACTGATTTTCGTTTTCTTTGACCATGTCGTGAAGGTTTAAAACCAACACCACCTGATGATAAAATCCGTTTTCTCATAGCTCCCTGAACAGAGGAGTTCATTGGGAAACCATCAGTATCACTACCGCCAGTGATTTTGAATTTGTATCCATCAAAGCCTAAGAAATCGCCATCTATTTCAGTACCTAAAGTTAAACCGATAAATGAGCGAATTTTATTTTCTTCTTCTATATCTAATCGGTACGTTTTTCCATCGGATGCACCGAGGTTTATTTGAAATTTTGCCATTGTGTGACCTCAATTAGTTAGTATCTGATAGTTCAGTACTTGAATGCTTAGAAAATGTATTTTTCATACATTACAGACATTCTAAATTTTATTTCTGTCTTAGAACTAAAATACTAGTTAATTCACTATCCTTCGTGAGATTTTAAAAAGAGCAACATCAAATTGAAGTAAGGTTTTTCTTTCAGTTTTTTCGTTCTAATTAGCTTTTTTAATCCTTTAATATAAGTTTTTCCAATAGGTCATATATTTTTTCTTTGTAGAGTTTTTTTTCAGATAATTTTTCTTCTCGAATAAGTAACTTAACCTGTTCTCGTATTTTATCATGAATCTCTACTTCTTTTTGATCATTCCAGTTTATTAGTCTTACTGGCATCGTTGATAATGGATGTTCAGAAAATTGTAATACCCCACCTCTTTTCAGACCTTTAATCATTAACCATTTGTACAATATATTCGAATTAATATATGCTAAAAGATATTCAGGGCTTTCTCTTACCCATGTATATAATCCCAGTACTGTTATATCTTGGACTCCTAGTACATGCTCATGTTCTACTACACATCTAATAAAACCTTTATTATCGAATCTTTCTTTACAGGGTAGAAAGAATTTATTTTTGAAATTAATAAAAATTGCAAAATTCCTTGGAAAAGACCAAACATACCATGGTATTGGTTTTGGAGACCATCTTTTCTCTAAATCAATTTTAAATTGTTTTAGATGTTCATAAATGTGTGGACATTGTTCCCTAAATGATTTTTCAGTTGGGAATTCCTGTTCTTCAATAAAAATATAATCTGCATATTTTTGGACCTTATACTGTTCCATATATCGTGCTTTAACTACTTTTTTCACGAGTGATAATTCTTTTGGATTAAGTTTTGAGAGAAAACCTGCTTCACTATTCTTCTCACGAATCCAAAAAGCTTTGTCCAGTCCTGAAACCATTCCGTTTCCTATTTCAAAAATGTCTTTAATTGTTACGTAGCGAGCATCAATCAGTATTTTGTGTTTTTCTCTCATTGGGTCAACTAGGAATAATTTTCTTTTATCATTAAAGCAAATTTTTACCTGACTCATGTCTATGGCTAAGTTTTCAAGCTGATTTTTTGTCATACAATTCAATAACGACGTTTCTACTTCTTTTACACGATCCACTTCGTAATATTCAACATTTATTTTATAATTCGTTTTACATGATAATTCTAATTTATTAATGAACTCTTCATCTTCTTTTGGAATTAAATTCCAGCTTTTACCTGTTTCAGGATGGTTGACCAAATAGAATTGTACATTGGGATTTTTATCGACATTTTCATGTTTTTGTATTTTTTGTAGAGTTTCAAAAACATACTGGAGTTCCTGTTCTGTGATTGATTCCTTCTGAAGTAATTTGAAGATTTTTATTTGTTTATTCGGTTCTTTTTTACCTTTAATGAATTTAAAAATGATTAAATTCGACGACACCCCTGAAAAGATTCTTTTTTCATTGCAATCAATAATCAAATCAAGATAGCCATTTTGTAAAATATATTCACGTAAATTTGCAGCATGAAGTGTCTGGAGCCAAAATTTTGGGGTTATAAATAATAATTCACCTTTCTCTATCAAATGATCTATGGATTTGAAAATGAAAGCTTGTAATATATCAGCCAGTGCATTTATTTTATTATCCCAAAAATTCCTCTGAATAATATCAGTTCTTACTTCATGTGGTTGATTTCGCCATCGAATATAAGGTGGATTACCTATAACAACAGAAAACTTCTCTTCCAATGGATAATCAAAGAAATTTCTATAATAAATAGGTGTTTTACAAGATGCAAAAAGATTTGAATCAACCTCAATTGCAACAATATTTGTATTGTTCTTTTCCAAGGCTTCAACAAATATTCCTGTGCCTGCTGATGGTTCCAAAATTCTATTGGGACTATTGTGAGTTATTAATTGAACAATAAATTCAGCAATATATTTTGGTGTGAAATATTGTCCTAAATTTTTAATGGGATTAGTAACTAAAACCATCTCAAGACCATTATGAGTTATAAAAGAATCAATTCAATGTATAAATCTACTAAACAAAAATTTTTCAAGTACAGAATTAAGAAATATTAATATAAGAATCGTTTCATAAATTTTGTATAATCAAGTTTTTATTCTTACAATACATCCTAGGTTTGTATTATGACCTTTTCTGACTCTAGCTCCTCTGTACAACAATCATATGCTTTAATACCACCTTTTGCTTATGCTCTCATTCAAATGGATTCCAAAAGTAAGCAAATCGAATATAAAGTAATGGAAGCGCCATTAACAGCTAAAGAACAAGAGTACTTAACCTTTATTAAAAAAACACTGATTTCCAGTTTAAAAGTTACCTTAGATAAATTCAAGACTAATGATGAAGCTAAAGTTTTTTTGAGAAAAGAAGTGCTTGATATTATTTCCAAGAATAAAACATTAAAGAACGTAGATGAGAATACAGTAGAAAAAATATTCTATCATGTCCATAGAGATTTATTGGGGTTTGGTATTGTTGAACCATTGTTACAGGATGCTGCCATTGAGGATATTTCATGTGATGGTGTCAATGTTCCAATATACATTTGGCATAGAGAATATGAGTCAATAAAAACCAATTTACGATTTTTAGACGAACAGGAACTTAATAATTTTACAGTTAAAGTAGCACAGCGAGCAGGAAGGCATATCAGTGTAGCACAGCCGTTATTAGATGCTAGTTTACCAGATGGCTCCCGTATTAATGTTACTTATGCAAAAGAAATTACTATGCGCGGCTCAACATTCACCATTCGTAAATTTAAAACTGATCCTCTTACCATAATTGATTTGATATCCTGGAACACCTTAAGTGAAGAAATAGCAGCATTCTTTTGGTATGCACTGGAAAATGGTAAATCTCTATTAATAGCCGGAGGAACAGCTTCTGGAAAAACAACATTATTGAATAGTTTGGCCATGTTTATTCGACCAGGAAATAAAATAGTATCTATTGAGGACACAGCTGAATTGCAGATACCACATGAAAACTGGATTCAATCTGTCGCAAGACCGGGTTTCGGAGGATACAGAGCTGATGGTAGTAAGCGTGGTGAAGTAACCATGTATGACTTATTACGTGCTGCTTTACGTCAGAGACCAGACTTTTTGTTTGTAGGAGAAGTCCGTGGTGAAGAGGCATACTCATTGTTCCAAGGTATGTCAACTGGACATGCTGGAATGGGTACTATCCATGGTGATAGCACCTCTGGGGTTATAAGACGTTTAGAAGCAGAACCCATGAATATTCCAAGGCCAATGTTGCAAGCCTTAGATATGGTTTGTGTTCAGCGATCTGTTAGACGACAAGGCGGTAGAAAGCTCAGACGAACTATTGAGGTGGAAGAAATTGTCGAATTGGATCAGATGACTGATGATCTCATTACCAATAGAGTTTTCTCGTGGGACGCAAATGATGATACCTTCCTGAATTTTGGTAAAAGTTACATTCTAAATTCAATTATGGATGAAAACGGCTATACTGAAAACGCTATTCAAGAAGAGCTTAACAGGAGAAAAGACGTGCTTCATTGGATGGTTCGTAAAAAAATGCGTAGTTATCAGGAAGTTGCTAAGACTGTTTTTGAGTATTTCAATGATCCAGAAATGGCTCATAAAAATGCCGTTAAAGATTTGAAAGTTTTTTAAATCTTTTTGAAAAAGGTAACAAGAAAATTATTTTTTCTATTTCTTGATATTTTATGCTCTGAACTGGAAAATTTAATTATTAACATAGTATAAAAATTTATAAATTTTTAAACACCGAACAAAGAGACTTATTCAGTATAGACTGCCTAAATAAAAGCTAAATTAGGGTTTTTATTCGCCAGATTATATTCAAATGATGCAAACTTAATTAAGAACTCGTAGCCTAGCATGGATAGGGCGCCAGCCTTCTAAATTCCTTTTAGTTTTCTACTGGATTTTTTTTTTGAAGAAAGTTGGATTTCGGGGATTCAAATTCCCCCGGGTTCGCCATTTTCTTTTATTTTGGCATAAAATTAGCTACTGTAAAATAATTAACGGACGGGGTGGGATTTGAACCCACGCTCTATTCCTAACTCCGATATGTTTCCTTTCTTAGGAGGGAATCGCCTTATCCAGTCTCGGCTACTCGTCCTATATTTTTTTAACTTAAAATCTGACTATATTTTATATTGGAAATGTTTATTAAATTTTCATGGTTTTTTATGGTCAAATTCTAAAAATAATTAGAAAAACACTTTGTTTTTTGAATAATTAGACAATTTTTTTCTCCTTTAAAAAAGGTTTAATTTTTTGGTTCATAAAAGTTCTCGGATTATTTTGTTGTTTACTATCTTTCCCCAGCCACAAAAGGCCGTTTGTTCCCATTTTTTATAGAGTAGGTTTGCATTATCATAATATCCACCTTTCTTAGAAAAATAAAGATTTAAAATTGTTCCATGGCTAACTATACCAACAATTTTGTCTTTTAATTCTTCTTTTTGTTCCAATTCGTTCATGAATGCAGAAATTCTTTCCAATGCTTGCGTTGCTGGTTCCCATCCACCAATTGATATATCTTTTTCTTGAAATCCTCTTTTAACAACCTGTTTAAAATCATCTTCAGTTGCATAGAATACTCCTTTGTCTCGATCCACTTCATTTAATCGTTTATCTATGAGTATAGCTGGAAAAGAATCCTTTTGTAATGCTGTAACTAGTCCTTGAGCGGTTAATTGAGCTTTTTTTTCCGCTGAACAAAACAATAGTTCAATTTTTTGTATTTCAGGCTCATTACTTAGATTCTGAATTTCATCCTCTCCTTTTGCACTAATAATCCATTGTGACGGACCTAATGATTTATTTTGAATAGACCTGGCATGTCTAATAAAAATGAATTGAATCATGAGATTTAAAACGATAAACCTAAAACAGCGTGTTTCAACAAGTTTTTATGATTGGAAAGAATTTTTTAACCTATCTTAATCGTTTTGTTTCATATACCATTTCATATAGTCATTTTGACGTTTTCGCTTTTCAGTTTCGTCTTGGTTGATATCGTCTTCATATCTTTTTTTGGTAATAGTATCACGTTGTCTTGAAAATTCTTGTAAAGACATAGTAAGACCACAGCTTAAACATTTGTAAAACATTCCGTCTTTAACGGCTTTACCGCCACAATCCAAACATTTTGCCAGTTTTATTCACCTTTTAAGGTATTTATTCGGATTCAATCGAGAAATAATACCTATTATGTAAAAGAAAATTTCTAAAAATATAAATTTTAGTAAACGATTAAATAATTCCGAGAAAGCCTTTTTCCAGCGATCTGAAAAAATTTTGTTGCAGGTTTACAACTCTTGATTTTTTTAACAAAACAGATTTTGGAAAACATTGTCAATGATTGTACTGTATGCTTACCATATGAGGCATGTGGTTTTCTAATCGGTAACAGGGGTTATCTTAAAACTATTTTTGATTGTAAGTCGGTACAAAATCAATCATCTGAGGTTAATAGATACATAATTAATCCCGTGGACTTTTATAACATTGAAAGTTCTTTAACAAATAGAAATCTCTCAATAGTAGGTTTCTATCATTCTCACCCCGCCGGATCTCATCATCCTAGCCGCTATGACATACAGGATGCCTGGCAAGATTATTCCTATGTGATACTAGCCAATTCCACTATAAAATCTTGGAGCATGAAAAGTTGGTTAATTGATTCAAAGTCTGGACACTGTCAAGAAGAAAGTATAAGTATGGTATAATGTACTTTTCTTTTATTCAGTAGCAGTGAGTTGTAATTTGTATGACCGTTAGTCCATGGATAGAATTCCCAAATGATGAAGCTGGATTATTTCAACTAGCAGGGAAACCAACCACAAATTATAACCTATTATTGTATGGTAAAGCTTTACTAGCAAGACGTGAGGGTAACACTGTTTTTTTCATTGACAACCACATTATCATTGATTTTCAAAAGTTAAAAAACGATCTTGAAAATGATTCTGATCTTATAAATGGGTTTTACATATTTACGCCTAAAAATTTGACCGAATTTATTACGTTAGTAGATGATCTGGAACTTCTTTACTTTCACACTGTTAAAAAACCGGTAATTTGCATCAGTGGGATCTTTGAGTTTCTCATTAAGAATCCTACTAACCAAAAAAACCTTACGTTAATGACATATGCTTTGGGATTATTACAGGATTACCATGTTCCTATTTTCGTTACAAATGAAATGCGTGCTACGGGTGAATTTGACTTACCTTTTCTTTCATTTTTAATTCCAACGTTCTTTTCTAAAGTCTTTATTGTCGAATTACAGGGGAAAGATTTAGAGATTTTAAGTTATAATTTTTAAATTATAGCATGTAAAACAATTCACCTAGAGTTACAAAAGACTAAGAGTATTTCCAGAAATAAATTGGTAAAATTATGTCTATACTCCTACTAATGAGTAGTTCATACTATTGGGAGCTAAGAAAATTACAGAAAAAAAGAATAGTTTGATTAATGAGGAGTTGCATAAGGAAACTTTAGAGTTATAGGTAATTTTTTAAACCAAAGCTGAAAAGAGTCATATTCAACGGCGAATAGGTAGATCAATAGAGTAAACCAAAAAGTTCGGGAAACCGTTTCTTGAAGGTATTCGCTAGTTACAATATTTGAACTCATAATAAAAAAGGTTGATTAATATGTCGATCCCTACACTTGCAGGAATAGAGTCTGAAGAAATAACAACCAAACGATTAAAAACAAGGGTATTATTTACTAAAAAAAGAAAGGGAAGTCCGGTATTATTCATTCATGGTAATGCATCATCAGCAACTTACTGGGAGGAAATAATGCAAGGTTTACCAGAAAATTTTTGGGGTATAGCACCAGATTTGCGAGGTTATGGCGGTGCTGATCCCACAAAACTGGTTGATGCAAAAAAAGGATGTGAAGATTGGGTTGAAGACATAATAACTCTGTTGGATCACTTACACATCGAAAAAACACATGTCTGTGCACATTCATTAGGTGGAAATGTTACCTGGGCACTAATAAGCGCACATCCAAAAAGAATTTTTTCCGTAACACAAGTTGATCCAGGTTCACCATATGGATTCGGAGGAACAAAAGATAGTAAAGGCACACCAACTTATACTGACTTTGGAAGTTCTGGTGGTGGTTCAGTAAACCCAGATTTTGTGAAATTAATGAAAGAAGGAGATAGAACAGAAGGCAATCCTCAAGCAAGTCCGCGAGTGGTTATGAATACGTTTTATTTTAAACCACCATTTAAACCAGCACGAGAGGAAGATTTACTCTCATCTCTGTTGTCGGAACATATTGGTGATAAACAATATCCTGGAGATCTAACAAAATCAGAAAATTGGCCAGGAGTAGCACCAGGAGTATGGGGACCAATAAATGCCCTTTCACCAAAATATTTAGTGCATAAAGTTCCTGCGTTGATAAAAGTAAAGCCAAAGCCAAAAATATTGTGGATCAGGGGTAGTGATGATCAGATAGTATCAGATAATTCTCTTTTTGATTTTGGCACACTTGGCCAACTAGGAGCTGTACCAGGATGGCCAGGGGCTGAGATTTGTCCACCACAACCCATGGTAAGTCAGATAAGAGCAGTTTTAGAAGAATATAAAAAACAAGGTGGTTCTTTCAGTGAAGTTGTAATACAAGGAACTGGTCATTCACCATACATTGAAAAACCAGCTGAATTTAACAGCCACTTCCATAAATTCCTGAAAGAACATTCTTAAAAATTCAGGTAATTACTAGAATTTGAAACCTCAATCTTTATTTTATTTTCTTTTATTATTTTCTGATATATTTTCAAATCTCAAAGCTGATCCAACTTTTTCAAGAAGATCATTAATAAATTTCTTAGTCACAAATGAATTTATTTCAGATTCAGGAATTTTTAAATCAGCTAATTCAATTAATGGGTGATTTTCTTCTCTAAACTTTGCCAAATACCACGATTTATTATGTTCAGTATCAAATTTCCATGGAAAAGATTTTATAGCTGCATCTACCATTTCATTATTTGCTTTTGAATAAATAAAGTTTATTGTGTGACCTCTACAATATTTTTTCCATTACAAATTAAAGTTAAAGCGCTTTTTTTTTCCTCTTTAGTAAATAATGATGCCAAATGTTGTAATCCCTCAGTTCTTTTGTACCATTAAAGAATTTATGTTCTAAAGGATTTTTATGACATAATTAAATTAATAAAAATAAAAAAAATATCTAAAAGGATTAAATAAATAAATCTCCAACTCAGTCTGTTTGAAATATTAGAGAGATTGACCTAAAAAAAAAATAAAGAAAATTGAAGCTTTCAGTTAGGATGTTGTTTCTAAAATCAATGATGGTTTAATGGACATAGAAACTAATTCTTGTAAAAGAAGCTTGAATGCATAAGAAACAGCAATCTTAGAGATACTTGTATCCTGTGTTCCGCAAACTTTACAAGCAGTTTGCCCAGTTCTGTTATTGTGGTCAGCAATAAGTCCGCAACGTTCACAGATGTAAATTTCAATTTTATCTGACTCATCAAGCAATCTTTCTTTTAATAACAAAGCTGCTCCATGACCAATTATACAGTCCCGTTCCATCTCACCAAATCTCAAGCCACCTTCACGAGCTCTTCCTTCAGTTGGTTGTCGAGTCAAAATTTGTACTGGACCTCTAGCTCTTGCATGAATCTTATCAGCTACCAGGTGGTGCAATTTCTGATAATAAATTGGAGTTATATAAATCTTACTTGGTACTTTCTGCCCTGTTATACCATCATACATGGTGGTTTCTGCGTAGGGATGGAATCCTAATTTCAGCAAGTTTTGTGTTACTTCCTCGTAACTTGGTGACTCGAATAGTGTTGCATCGAATTGTTTGCCTTCGATACTTGCTATCAAGGCAGCCATACCTTCCAGTACTTGTCCTATAGTCATACGGTTGGGGATACCGTGTGGGTTTACTATTAAATCTGGTGTTATACCTTCGTAGGTAAATGGTAGATCTTCCTGTGGTAAGATAGCACCAATTACTCCTTTCTGACCATGCCTGGATGCGAATTTATCTCCAAGCTCAGGTATACGCTGGTCTCTAACTTTTACTTTGACAAGTTTGTTTCCTTCGGAGGTTTCAGTAATGATAACTGTATCAATAACACCTTCTTCACCGTGACGCATGGAAATTGAAGTTTCTCGTCTCTGTGGTTCTGGTTGTTCTAATTCAATATATTCTTCAAGGAATCTTGGTCTTGATGTTCTGCCAACAAGGACGTCACCGCCACTGACCTCAATTTCTGGTTCGATGATACCATCTACTTCAGATAGATGTCGGTATACTTCCTGTGCGCGGAATCCTCTAACTCCTTTGGTTGGTATTTCAAATTTATCTTCCTGACCACCAAGGTATTTCTTTTCTTCGGCGATGTACGATCTAAAGAAGTGACTTCTGAACAATCCTCGCTCGATACTGGCTTTATTGAACACAATAGCATCTTGAATGTTCCAACCCTGGAAAGAAATAACTCCTACAATAGCATTTTGACCACAGGGTCTTGAATTGAAACCAATTAAATCTAAGACTTTTCCACCAACTAATGGCTTTTGAGGGTTTTGGAGAATGTGGCCACGTCTGTCAGCACGATATTTGAAATTGCTTGCATATAGTCCAAGAGCTTGTTTAATCATACCGGCTTCATAAGTATTACGTGGAGATTGGTTGTGTTCAGCAAAGGGAATAGTGGATGTAGCAATACCAAGAATAGTAGCTGGAGAAATTTCAAGGTGGGTATGTTCTGGTGTTAAATCTTTTGGATTAAGTGCAATAAAAGAATTTTCCTCTTCTTCAGCATCAAGGTATTCAATGACACCATCTTTTTCAACTAATTCAGACCAAGTTCGTTCACCCTTTTTAATTTTGTCAATATGCTCTTTTTTAATAGCAGGTTTGCCATCTTTACAAATTAATAATGGTCTTCGAACACGACCATCATCAGTATTAATTGAGATAACCCCTTTCAGGTCATCAGGATAAAAAGAAATATTGATTTCATTACTAATCTTGCCTTCACGTCGAGATCGTTTAATATCTTCAAAAACCTTAGGTATACCCGCAGGTGAACGGTCTCGAGTGGTTCCGACAATAATACCATCAACAAAGATTTTAACACCTTCATGATCAATTTGATTTCCAGAAAAGTCTGGATTGTTCAAAATTTCATTATTAATTTTACGAACAGATGAAAACGAATGAATGAATGAAATAATTTCTTTAGCATTAGTACCGGAGGAGATATAAGCTTGCAACGCTAGGTTCTTGACCAATCCACAATTGGGTCCTTCTGGTGTTTCGTTAGGGCAAATTTTACCCCAATGGGTAGCATGAAGATCACGAGCCTCAAAGTGAGCTTGGGATCTGATCAAAGGACTAATAACACGACGTAAGTTAGAATAGGTACTCATATAGTTAGTTCTATCAAGTAATTGAGAAACACCAGCTTTGCCACCAACCCAGTTGCCAGTAGCAAGAGCATGACGTACACGTTCAGTAATAACATCAGCTCGCATTGCAACACGTAAGTTGGGGATTTTACCTTTTTTGGAATTCTTCTCAAGTTGATACTTGATATCTTTGTAAAGTGATTTAAAGGCAACTCTGAATAAACTGGTGAGCATTTCACCAGCTAATTTTAGTCGTTTATTACTATAATGGTCTTTATCATCAGGTTCTTTTTCGTAGTATTCGATTTCAATAACACGAAGAGCCATTTGAGCAAGGAAGAGTGCTTTAGCACGTCGATCCTCTTCATTAGTACCTAAATGAGGGAGTAAATAGTGATCTAAAACAAATTTAGCACGAATAACACGGTATTGCTGGGTTTGACCAACAGCAACTCTTTTACCAATAAAATCGAGAGCCTCTTCTTGATCAAGAACTTCATGACTTTGTAAAAGGGTAGGTGTTAATTCAGTAATAATATCATCACTATCGGAAATGAGAGCAGCAACCTCGGCATCAGAAGTAATGCCAAGAGCCTTCATAAGAACACCAAAAGGTAAAGGACGGGGGACCGAGAAAAAGTTCACTGTTAATCGTCGATCCGATCTTCTTTCAACAGTAACTAAAGATCTGAAACCAGCAACGGTACTGAAGATTTTAGCAGAAGAAGTGACTGGACCACCTTTACGGCCATAATCGACAAGAACACGGTTAGAAACAAGATATTCTTGAGTAACAATTACTCGTTCACTACCATTAATAATGAAATATCCACCTGGATCGGTAGGATCTTCACCAAGTTCAATTAGCTCTTCAGGAGTCTTTTTGGCAAGCGGACAGAGTTTTGATTTAAGCATTAATGGAATACGACCAATATAGGCACGAACAAGTTTCTGTTCAACCTCAACACCGTTCTCAATAGTGACGGGTTTCATAACGAGGTACAGTGGAATAGAATAAATTAAATTACGAATACGAGCTTCAGAAGGATAGACAGGACGTTCAGAACCATCAGCTTCTCTGATACTAGGTTTGTCTGTTTCTATTTTCTCAAGTTTAACATAGTAACCTTCAATATCAGGGTCAATTCTTCCAATCTCTTGGACAATATTATTTAATTGATTTTCAATAAAATCATCAAAAGAATCAAGATGCTGACGAACCAGACCAAGTTCTTTAACCATGGCTTCGAAAAGAACCCAACGATCAGCATTACTTAAAAATTCTGCTCCAGTAATAATGGAGCTAGCCTTTTTTGACTTACTTGACATTAATAAGTTTCCTCAAATGGTTCTAACACATAAAAGAATTAATTTTGTTTCACTAAGACAGGTAAAATCGATAGAGGGCATCATAGGACAATTCATGCTTGGGACCCGGAATAAAATGAAAACATAATACTATAGAGGGAGTAAACTCCATCGTAAAACCTAAATTAAACTGAAACAAATAATATACTAGTATAGGTAAAAAACAAAAATTGAATTTAAAAAAGAATGTAAAGAAAAATATTGTAAAAGACTTTCAGAGGCACTTGCAAAGATGAAATTATCAAAAAC
>DAHXPE010000227.1 GCA_027364495.1 Candidatus Heimdallarchaeota archaeon
CATGAAAATATTTGTGTTTATGAAATCAATGGCTGTGTAAATAATAAAAACAAAAAGAGCAAGATAGAAATAAAACCTGGCAGGGTTAGTAATATTAAAACGAGAATTTTTAACTCTGCTCAACGATTGAAGAAACGTCATGACTTAATAAAACAAAAAATTTTCTCTTAAAAAAATAAAACGAAAGGTTAAAAAAATCATTAAATTCATTTTAACCTAGGAAAAAGTTAGCTATTGTAGTTGAAACATATTTTACAGGCTCTGGGAGAAAACTTGAAACATTACCAGTAACAATTAAAGAATAGGTATAGAATTTGGAAATTATACTAAAACTAGGAGGGATAAGAAAACCTTTAACTAGTGATAAACCTAAATATCCAGTAAAATCAATCAGGAGGTGAATGCAAGATAAAGTTTTTTCAATATGAATCTTATTCTCTTTAAAAGCTAAGGTTTTCACGTTTAAATTCTTGATAGCGCTATTCTTTCTTCGCTATTGAAAAGATTTTCCAAATCTTTTTTTAGGAACTATCGAGAAAATAAACTTTATTTATTTAAAATAATAATTGAAGGCATTCATGAGAACTTTATCATGATTATAGATTGAATTAAGTCAGGACGTTTCTTCAATCGTTGAGCAGAGTTAAAAATTCTCGTTTTAATATTACTAACCCTGCCAGGTTTTATTTCTATCTTGCTCTTTTTGTTTTTATTATTTACACAACCATTGATTTCATAAACACAAATATTTTCATGTTTTACCCTATCTATCATAGTGTTTATGCACAAGGTTCAGCTGATAGCATTTATTTTACAAGAGCTGTTGATAAACTCCTCTCTTTTAAAATCCCAACCGGTAATTTCGATGGCGGATTGTTAGCAATTATGATTTATATAATCCCGGTTTCGTTTTCAAACATTTTTCACAGTAATATAGGCTTTTCTTTTAGGGTATTTTATCTAATTATTTTATTACTCACTGGTTATGGTATATTACTCGTTGGTAGTGAGCTATACAGTGAACAAACAGGTCTATATCTTTCTATATCCTTTATTTTTAATCCTTTTATCTTTATCTTGTCAGTTTGGGCAGGTTCCGAAGAAATCATTGAAGCATTGTTTTTCGTTATTATTCTGTATTTTGTGATCCGGAACCGACAAAATTATGCTCTTCTCCTTACACTCATCTCATGCTTTTATAAATACTATTCGATTTTACTTATACCGTTTATTATTTTGTCTTATAAAGATTCCAGAACAAAAATAAAAGTAACTGCAATTTTAACGGGATTTTTTGCTGTTGCAGGTATATTCATATTTATTTTCTTAAATAAATACATAATGAATGTTATTAATGTATTTATAGATACTTTTCACCTACATGGTAAGGGAGTTTTTTATTTACTCGTTCAATATGAAAAAATAAGTCAAATTGCACAGCCATTTGGATTTTTATATTATTCTTTAATAGGAATAGTTATTTTATTATTCATCTGGCTAACAAGAAATTCTGAGGAACCATTTAAGTATGGAATAATCTTTATAATCTTTTTCTTCTTGTATCCAGAATATTATTCATCTTATTTGATTATTCCATTAGTTGCAATTACCTTACTTTTCCCTAAGGTAGGTCCACATATGCGAGTGGTAACCATAGGATTACTTCCAATTGCATCAGCAATGTCTGAATTTGCCTTTACATTAGTTGATTCACCATACAATTTATATCATATAACACCTACGCCATTATCACTTGATATTGGTCTGGTTTTCCTCTTCTTACTCTATGCAATAATGATTTATTGGATAATAACATATTTTAAACTCATTCACAATAGTGATTCACAATTGAATAACCTGAAAGAATAAAATAGTAAAACTAGGAATTTACCTGTTTACATTCAAAATTCGGTAATTGTTGATTGAAACATTCAATAAAAATGAATAAATAATTTAATCTTGTTCTTAAATTACTTTATTACCGCAGTATAGACAAAAAACATCTTTACTTCTAATTTTCTTCCTACATACAGGACAAAAAGTTCTATTTTCAGTCTCTAGTTCTGGGTTTCTAGAATTATTAGCTTTTTTAAAATTGATCAGAAAAAAAACAATCATAGAAATAAAAGATCCGACAATAATTAGTGCAATAGTCTCTACTAAAAAAGAATTAGCATATTTAAGATTGAAAATCGTTATAAAGTATGGTAAAGGAAGAACAGCAAAGGAGAACAATAAAAAAATTATCAAAGAAATGGTACCAATTTTTTTAGTAGTTACAATCATAAGAAATCAGAAGTAGCATTTTTTTAAAAAGGTTTTAGTAGCTCAGATTTTATTCTAAACTACCAACAACTTTTTCTACCTCAGTCAATA
This sequence comes from Candidatus Heimdallarchaeota archaeon, assembly GCA_027364495.1. The sequence goes on from DAHXPE010000227.1 coordinate 2,377, forward strand.
TTTCACAGGATTTAACCAATTCTTTCATCTTGGTATGATCATGATATAAGGGTCTATCAACATCTAAAAAGTCAACATGCATTCTGACAACTTCTTTAGCTTTAGTTACTCCTTTACCAAAAGAATATTCTTCTTTTCTAAAGTCAAGAGCCTGGGCTGCTGCCATAAACTCAATACCAAGTATACCGTAAGCATTATCCAAAATCTGAAAATTTTTAATTGCAGTATTCATACCCATAGAGACAAAATCCTCTTGATCGGCAGCAGCTGGAATAGAATGGATACTAGCTGGACTAGAAAGAATACGTTGTTCAACAATTAAAGTATCAGCAGTGTATTGGCTTAGCATAAGTCCACTAAACATACCAGCACCTTTTGTGAGGAAAGATGGAAGACCACCACTCAAAGCAGGATTATTAAGCCGATTCATTCTACGTTCTGATAATACACAGACCATGGTAATCGCAACTCCAGCCATATCCATAGGCAAGGAAACTGGTGTACCTTGAAAATTAGCACCGGTTAAAGTTAGGTTTTGTTCAGGAACAAAAATGGGATTATCACCAACTCCATTCAGTTCAATTTCAACTTGGGAACGAGCATATGCAAGTGCATCATGAGCTGCGCCTATAACTTGAGGGGTAGAACGCATGGAATAAGCGTCCTGAACCTTGGACTTTATTTTGCCTTTCTGAATATCTCCACCATCAATAAGTTTCAGAATGCTTTTAGAACTACGAATAGCTCCCTTGAAGCCTCGTAATTGATGCAACAATGAATTATAGGGTTTCATATTAGCCTTTAATGCTTCTAAAGACATAGCAGTTGCAATTTCTGCCTGCTTTAACCATCTATTGGCATCATACAGGAACAAAGCACTCATAGCAGTCAAAAAATTGGATCCATTAATAGTAGCAAGCCCATCACGAGCTTTCAAACCAGGAATGGAAATACCAGCTTTCTCCAAAGCGGTCTTACCATCGAGTAATTCTCCTTGGTAATAAGCTTTACCTTCACCCATAAGCAATAAGGCAATTTGGGCCATAGGTGCAAGATCACCAGATGCACCAACACTTCCTTTCTGGCAAACATAAGGAGTAACCCCTTTATTAAGCATATCAATGAGCGTTTGAGTAATTTCAAGCCTAACACCAGAGTTGCCATGGGCATGAACATTAATACGACCTAACATAGCTCCACGAACATATTCAAGAGGTGCTGGGTCACCAATGCCGGCAGCATGATTATAAATAAGATATTTCTGAAACTGCTTTACCTGGTCGTCATCAAGTACTACTTCTGAGAACTCCCCAATTCCTGTATTCACCCCATACATTATTTCATGAGCAACAATTTTTTTCTCGAGCATGATTCGGCATGTTTTGATTCGTTCAACAGCTTCTGGATGTAAGGTAACTTGTTCATTTTCCCGTGCAACTTTAACGACATCTTCGATCTTAAGATTTAAGCCTGTAATAGTTATAACCAAAATTATCACTTTCTATGTTGTATTTGAAAAATCATTTGATTAGCAATGCAATTTCTTATAATTTAAGCATCTACGTGATAAAATAAAAAAATTCTTGCTTATAATTTTTGCTTTGTTAATTAATTTAGAAAACTATATTATAGTTGAATTCACTTCAATGATAAGGAAAGGTAATGATGAGTAAAATGATGGATCTAAAGAAAGAATTAATCTTAAATTCAGATTATTATTCTCTTTGGTTTTATCCAGACCTTAAAATTGTACATAGTAAATTTATCAAATACTCCACCGGTGAAATATTTAGAGAAGTTTTAATTAAAGGAATAGAAATCTTCACTGCAAATCATTGTATAAAATGGCTTTCAGATGATAGAAATATTGGTGTTGTAAGTAAAGAAGATGCTGCATGGACAAGAGAAGTATGGTACAAAAAATTAGCTAAAGCTGGTTGGAAATATTGGGCTTTAGTAAGGCCAGATTCAACCATTGGCAAAATTACATTTAAAAATAGTATTAAACAGGTTAACGATCCTAATATGCAAATGAAAATTTTTTACACTCCAGAAACAGCTCTTGAATGGCTAATAAGCCGGAACTAAAAATTTGTTATAATCTCTTTTTGTTAAAAATTATACCTGTAAATTAAATGAGGAGAATGTTTTATGAATAATGATTCTATTTGAAAAACAAAGAAAATAACAGTGCATGCAAATTAAGATGCAGCGAGATTTGCTCATTA
>DAHXPE010000252.1 GCA_027364495.1 Candidatus Heimdallarchaeota archaeon
GGTCTATATTTGTTAAAAATTAGAATTTTTTATCAGAAAAAATTTTTAATAATTCATCCTTATTAAATTCTAAATTAATTATTTGTTTTTCATGATCTTGAATCATTTGTTGCAGGTCTTTTTTTATCGTAACTGGAAAATGTAATCCTTCTGCTTGGACTTTACAGGATGCCAGCACAGCTGCTGTTGCTAACGACTTTTTAATATCCTTAGTTGCATAAAAAGTTGTAGTAAAGGCCACTAACCATACGTCACCTGCACCTGTTGTGTCAACCATTTTCGATACACTTTTAACAGGAGTATAAAAGCATATTAAAGATTCAGATAAGTTTTTTTGATAGATACAAATGTTTCCTCTTAAACCTGCTGTTATTATTAAAATAACTTTTTTATTAACAATCTTTTGAATAAAGTCTTCTAAATTATTTTCTGCTGATAATTTAAGATCTTCTGAAGACATTTTAATAATTGTATTACTTTGCAAAAAAATTTCAGAAGGGAACCATTCCTTAATTACTATTTCATTTGAAATAGGATTAAGCTCCCTACACCAACCTTGAGGATCATAAGCAAAAAGGACGTCTGAAAATTTTTTTCTAAGGTTGATAACTAAATTCTCGGATAATTCGTGATATACAGGAGTTAGAAATACAATATTCGGTTTGATATCTGAATTTAAAGGAAAATTTATTTCTCCAGTCGGGAAATATTGTAGTTTTAACGTCCTTGTTTCTGTTGTATAATCAAGAATATAATGAGTAAGTTTTTCAGTGAATTCTGGATTCTGACTGGATGGATAACCGTTTGAAAAAACCTTGTATTGAATGTCTGGATAGAATACTTTTAAGGTCTGAGATCCAAAATTTACACTCCCACCATAGGATTGTATAACAATTTCTTTATCATTTTTTATATAAATCTTTGAATCAATTGTATAATTACCAAAAAGCCAAACTGTTATATGATTAGCATTTAACGACATAAAGGTAGACCTAAAATAAATTTATGGCTTACGTTACATGAGAGAAAAAAAAATATTAAAAAGTAATTTAAAAAAATTTATTAATGACATGGAATTAAAAGATTTTAATAAACAATTATTTATTAAGCATTGAGATAATACAGAATTATCTATAACTTTACTAATCAAATTGACCAAATGTTATCGTAAAGATAACAATCTCACAAAGGTAAAAAATATGAGTTTCACATTGACGCCTGAACAAAAGAAAAGGCTTATTAAATTATTACAAGAAATCGTACGCTATGCTGATTTAGAGGCTTTAGCTTTGGTCACAAAAACTGGTATAAGCATAGCTTTCTTTTCTGAAAAGGAAGCTGATCCAGATTTGTTCTCTGCAATATCAGCAGCCGTTTCTGCGACTGGAAGTATGGTTACAGAAAAAATGGGCCAAGGAAAACTCTGGGAAGTGACAGTACGTGGAGAAGAAGGGTATACCATTCTCTCATCAGCAGGTACAGATTATATTTTAATCGGCGCATCACGTGAGACGCATAGTCTAGGTCTAGCTGTTCGAGTTTTACGTCGTTATTCTACTAAAATACCTACTGTTTTCGAGGATGAAGAGAAAGACATTGGTTCACTTGTAAGTGAATTAAAGGATCTTCTTCAATAAATTTCCTGAATTTTTTTTTTGAAAAATTTTTTTTTGAAAATTATTCCCTTTACAAATAATTTTAATCCCTTTTTTGTTATTTATATGTAAGGGCGTTTTTGCTTTGTTTCAAAAAATTTTCTTAACCCTTTTAACAATAGCCAATATTTGTGTTATGTACATTTCTCAGTTCTATTTTGGGCTTCAGCCATTTTATTTTCTAGTTGCAGCTTACGTGGTTTCTAGTATTCTAATTCTTAGTTATTATAATTTGTTTAATGGAAAAGGTTCTGACATTCAACGAATAGCTGGAAAACTGCTTTCTTCTGGTACAGCAGTAATTTATTTAGGATTCTTAGCTGTTATTGACCTTATTATCTTTATATTATTAGTCCCCGCTTCCAGTGTAAAGCTTTTAGAAACTGATTCACAGACTCCCTTCATAATTCTCTCCGTTCTGATCTTTTTTATACCTGTTATTCTTATCAAAATTATTATTGAGCCAAAAGGTAAGGATATAGAAAATTTATTTTGGATAAGATTTTTAGAAGCATTAAAAACTACAAGACCATCAGCTGATTTTTCTTTATTTATTTTAACTAGAATTCAACTCAAGTATATGCCTATGTATCAAAGACAGCCTTCGAATCAAGTTATGGATAAGAAAATTGGCTCGGTTTCGGATGATATTTCTACAACAACCTTTCCTTTAGATTATAATAGTCAACAAGTTACACAAGAATCAATCCAAACTGGACAAAATTCCTTTTTTGATTCAGAGATGGAAGAATCTAAAGAAAATATGTTTGACAAATATTTTCAAGAAATTTATCGATTAGTACCGGGTATTAAAGAAATTGTTACTCAAAAACCAGTAAATATAAGACCAGACTTTTTACTCAATATTATTATAGAACGAACGACAAGAGATGAACGATTAATTCAATTTTTCAAAGACTGTTCTGGTCCTTTGGTTTAATCAATATTTTTAATTATAAATTTAATAAAAAAAGAAATCAGGCAAATAGGATGGGTAAAACCGCAATAATTTCTTCTGCATGCTATTCCAAAATCAGAGCATGTGATCATTTTATAGATATCCTAAAAACTATTTAAAAAGTGAAATTACAAAATTTTTGCAATAGATTACATTTCATTTTATTCAAATAATAATTGGAATTAAACAATCTGATTTTTGCAATGATTTAATCCTCAAAATTTTGAAAGAAAATAATTTGCTTTACGATTTTTTCTAATTAAATATAGGAAAAATTCAATTTTAATTTCTTTTTGAAAAATTTTCTAACCTATTTGCATTATATAGACATAATTTTATCTTTTAATAAACGATTTTTTTTGCTTTTTGACTGTAATTTAATTTCCTTTAGTAATGATTGAATATCCAGTCTAGTACTTCTCTTTTCCAGCAGTAAAATTAGCTACTTAGTATTATTTAGCTTATTTAAATAATAGTTAAATTAAACCAAATAAAAGGCTAAATCAGGAAAGTTGAAAGAATTCAAGGACTTATTTGAAGCATTACATTGAGGTGATGCTAATTTCATTAATTTGATTTCAAACTCCTGAACGAAATTTGAAATTTCTTGCATAGCTGGAGTCCTTTCTTAAGATGCTTCTATTACCTTTTCGTTTTTTATTGAAATGGCGATGACTACTTTTTCAAAATAATATGAGACAAATTTACCTGTTAAAATTTACTATCTTTTTTGAATTAGATCATGTAAAAAGAAAATATCTTTAGGTAAAAAAACTTAAGAAATGGAATAAAGAAATACAAATTAGTAAGGAAAAAACTTTTTAATAATCCTTTTGTTTTGAATCAATCAGAAAAATTATATTTTGGTATTATTAAAATTTTTGGGCGTGTTGCATAGCATGGATATTGCGCCTCGCTTCGGACGAGGACATCGCCAGTTCAAATCTGGTCACGCTCGTTAATTTTTTTTTGAATTAATTAATTAAAAGATTAACTTTCAAAAATCGTTTCTTTTTTTATGAATAATTTTTTTTTTCAATAGTTCATTGGATCTTGCTTTTCCTTTTTTAATTAGATTCAAGACTTCTGAATTTATATTACCGTTTTTAATATCTTCTAAAAAATCAGTCCACTCTAAATCAATACGGTCAAGAAGCACGTTATCGTGATCACCGATAGCACATATTCTATCCCAATTCTCAAAGGACAATCCAACTTCATTTAATAATATTTGTAAAATCCCTTTTAACCATATTTCATAGGCTACTGACAAGTTTGGAACAGAACTAGTAAGTAATCGAAAATAATTACTTATTTTCACATATACCTTTGCTTCAGTTTCAGTTAATGGTTCACGAATATAAAGGTTTTCTTCAAAGACGGGCTGAATGACAGTTGAAGGTTTAATTCTTTGCATTTTATTCTTATTTTCTTCTAATAACTTATTTAATTCCGCGATGAATGCTTCAAGTTCTGCAAGATTCAAACCTATCTCATATAGTATTAAGTTAAAGATTTATGTAAGTTTTGAAAAAAAAAACTATGCAAAAAAATTGTTTTATACTAGAAAAAGAGGATAATAGATTAGAATTGAATAATCTAAACCTTACAACTTATCGATATATTCCTCTGGTTCGGGGGGTAGTGGGTTATGCAAGCCTTTACGTTTTCTCGTTGCTTCAACAAATTGTCTGGCCAAACCGCCATCTTTCTTGGTTGGATCACCGGGTACTTTTTCCCAGTGATCAAATATCATTTGTGTGAATGCATAGCCGGATGTTTCAGATCTCAGCTCTGTGTTTAAACCTATTGACTCTGAAACCGGTACTTCACCTACTACGATGTTTATAGGTGATCCTTCTTTTGTTTTGGTGTCAATGATTCTTCCTCGCCTTTTTGAGAGTACTTTATAGACCGGTCCAAGATATTTTTCTGGAACATTTACGTTTATTTTATAAACTGGTTCCAATAAAATTGGTTTTGATGTTAAAATGGCACCAAAACATGCTCTTCGTGCTACAGGCATTATTTGCCCAACGCCTCTGTGAACCGTATCTTCATGAAGCTGACAATCTACAATGGAAAATTTTATACCGTAGTATGGCTCTCCACAGAGAGGTCCTTCTGTTGATGACCATCTAAAACCTTGGACAATATATTCCTGAACATCTCGTAAGTATTGAACACCTTTTGTCTTATCTACAAACACATTTGGACCATCGTCACCTGGTGCAAAACCCCAGACCTTTCTTGAGTCATCTTTGTCCCAGCCATTATTTCTCAAAATGGTAGCTATTTCCTTATCGTCAACATAAGGTCCTATTTCACCAGCCTCTATGGAATCAATTACACCTTGGCTTAATGGCTCTGCAATAACATACAACCTATTATGCTTGTTTGGTGATTTAGCTAAAGCTGGTTCTGGAGTGACTGCTGAAATTGATTCTCTGAATGTTACGATTGGATCTGATTGTTTAACTTCGATATTTTGCATATCTTGAAGATCTTTTACCGCAATTTCAAGATGTAATTCACCTGTTCCGGAAAGTAAATATTCACCTGTTTCTTCATTGATCTTTGTTTTAATAGAGGGATCGACCAATTCAATTAATTGCATACCCTCTACTAGTTTTGGTAATTCTCTTGGATTTTTAGGTTCGATTGAAACCGTTACTACTGGTTCAACAGCAAATGTTAATCCTCTGAAAGGTTTAACATCTTCTAATGAGGATACTGTTGATCCAGCGAATGCACCACGTAGACCAGTAATAGCCACGACATTTCCAGCTGGAATTTCATCTACTTCTTCGACATCCTTACCCATTAATATAGCTACACCTTGGATATTTGTTGTGAACTTTCGTTCTTTTGAACCTTCGGTGTAACCAGGCAAGAATGCAGTAACTTTATCACCTTTTCTGAGAGTTCCAGAAAAGATTCTTCCCATGGCAACTACTCTTTTTGCTCTAAAGAGAATCATTTTTGATAAGACAATCATCGTTGGACCGTCTCGATCACAGTGTTGTAATGCTTTTCCTACATCTGATTCGGTATCACCAGGCCATGCAGCTTTTGCACGACCATGACCACCTTCACTAACTGGTTTAACGGCATGCATGGGAGAGGGTAAAAATGTTACCACCATATCTAAAACCGCTTTTTCAACTGGTAACCATTTACCTAAGATTGACTTAGCCATTTCTTTTGGTGATTGAATCCAGATATCTTCCTGAACTTTTAATCCTAAAGATTTAACCACTTCTTTGAGTTTTTCAATGTTACCTTCCTCACTCATTTGATAAATCTGGTATGCTGGGGCTAGTACTCCTTTTACGAAATTGCCTTTTTGCCAGAAAGCATTTGCTAATTCGTCTTTAGGCTTACCAGTTTTTTTCGCCCATATTTCTGCTAGAGCAGGTATAGTTAGACCAAATCTGTGATAAGCAGATCCGAAAGCAACAGATCCTTTCTTTGGGTCAACCTGCCATTCTTTTTTGAATTCAGCAGGTGCATAGGTTTCAATTAAGACATTAAATTCACCAATAATTTTTCTAAATTGTTCATAAGCGTCTTCAGGTGGTAAACGCATTTCAGTAATAAGACGATCAATTTTATTGATCATTAAGACTGGTCTAACTCTCTCAGTTAAAGCTTGAGAAACAACAGTCTCAGTTTGTACCATAACTCCTTCAACAGCATCAACTACAACAAGTGCTCCGTCAACAACTTTAAGAGCAGCAGTTACTTCACCTGAAAAATCAACATGTCCAGGAGTATCTTGTAAATTTATAAGATAATAATCACCATTATAATGGTGACCAAGTGAGATACCAGTTGTTTTGATTGTGATTCCTCGTTCTTGCTCGTCTTCACGAGTGTCGGTTGCTCTTGCTTTACCTGCTATTTCTTCTTTAATTAATCCAGAGGCTGCTAGAAGTGAATCACTCAATGTGGATTTTCCATGATCAATATG
>DAHXPE010000133.1 GCA_027364495.1 Candidatus Heimdallarchaeota archaeon
TAGAATAAAATTAATGCACTTCTATCATTTTATGTCAAAAATAAGCATTTTTTAGTTATTAAAACTAAATTATCGTAGGCTCATTTTTTATTTTTAAATTTGAATTTTAATTTTAATTATTTTATTTTTGTCGGATAGAAGTGCATTAATTTTATTCTAGAAAAGGAGTTAAAATAAGAATTTACCATGAATGGAATTTTGAAGGATTGTTGTTAAATTAAAATTTAGGGATCTTTCGAAGTTGAGTATTAAACATTTTTTTTAAAAAATCGTTAAATTTTTTTATATTTCCGAATTTAGTTCAATTATTTTGTAGAAAGCATTTGATTGTAAGAAGAATAATTTTCCTATTATATATGATGAAATTCTATTTCAGATTTTATGGTACTTTTTTATTTCATCAACAGGTGATTCTCATAAGTAAGATGATAATTATAATTTTAGAGATATCATAATATGTTTAATATAAATTTAAGAAATATCCATAAGGTAATAATTTATGAGTTTATACCAACCTGGCGTTTGTAATTTAGGCAAAAATGAAGTGAACAAAAGATATTTTAGTGCAGTGGTCGGTTTTGGTTTAACAATAATATGGACTGTTGTCGTAGTATATTTTAAGTTTTTCTTACCAGAATCCCTCCTTCTTAATTTTATTCCTTTAGCAATTGGCTTCGAAGGAGTATATCAAGGACGGAACAAATTTTGTGTGGCTTTTGCCGCGCGCAATATGTATAATTTTACAGGCACGGCCGATGAAAAAGGGAAAGTAACAGATACTGAATCTCACAGATTGGATTTATTAAAAGCTAAGAAAATTAATATTAATTCGATCATTTCAAGCATAATTGTCACCTTTGTAATTTTTATTCCCTTTTCCTTTTTATAAAGCATCCAAATTATTCTTCTCTATTTTTCTTTTAAAGAATCTCTAGTTAATTTTATATTATTTTAACTTAATATACTTGTTTTCTTTTTTAGGATTAGTTAATATGCTTATTTGTTTAACCTAGTTAATTGAAAGAATATAACTTTTTAAGTATATACATTTTTAAAGAATATACTCTTAACAGTATATTCGTTGGCTCTATAAGATGGAAAAGGAATTTTGCCAAACTTTAGATAAAAAAGATATTCTAGCCTTAGAGAATCTCATGATTCCTGATGAAAAAGCAGTTAAGATTTTAAAAGCCATTGCCCATCCTATAAGATTGAAGATTCTTAGAATTTTAGCTTTTAATCAAGAAATTTGTACTTGTGATTTTACTGAAATTTTTGATCAAGAACAACCAGTTATTTCAAAACAATTAACTATCCTACTTGATGAAGGTTTAATTTTTAAGCAAACAAAGACTCAACAGGGAATTTCAGGAAAATGGCATGCTTATAGTTTAGTTAATGAGTATAAGTTCCTAATATATTCTATTGTAACATTATTTAGTAGACAATCAAATCCTAAAGTAAAAAATTTAGTAGAATTAGAATATATGGAAAGAAAAAAGATGAAAAAACCAAATGTGTTGTTCATATGTACTGGTAATTCAGCCAGAAGCCAAATGGCAGAAGCAATTTTAAGAAAAAAGGCTGGTGATTATTTTAATGTTTATAGCGCTGGTACCGATCCTCATGGAATTAACCCTTTTACAATCAAGGTGATGGAAGAAGCTGGCTATGTTACAACTGGCCAACGATCTAAACATTTGAATGAATACTTAGGTAAAGTTCATATGGGTATACAAATTGCTGTTTGCTCAAAAGCAGCTGAAATTTGTCCAACTTTTCCAGGTATTGGAATGAAATTAACTTGGCCCTTTGATGATCCTGCTTCAATAACAGGATCGAACGATGAAAAATTAGCCAAATTCAGATCAATAAGAGATCAAATAGAAACTAAAATAGAATCTTGGTTACAAGAAAGAAATATAGAAACAGTGCAGTGACAAAAAATTAGAGAAGGATGTATATTATGACTCTACAACGTGAATCAAAATTATCATTTTTGAATCAATTTTTAACCCTCTGGATTTTTTTGGCTATGGCTTTCGGATTGTTATTAGGAGCTATATATCCACGAATGTCGAATCTTTTAAGTAAAGTAAGTATTGGAACTACTTCTATACCAATTGCTATTGGACTCATGCTTATGATGTATCCTCCCTTAGCTAAAGTCAAATATGAAGATTTAGGAGTAATGATGAAAGACAAAGGCTCAAACAAAATGCTCTATATTTCTCTTATCCAGAATTGGCTAATAGGTCCAGCATTAATGTTTGCTTTAGCATGGATATTTCTACCTGATCAACCTGAATTTCGAGACGGATTAATTTTAGTGGGCTTAGCTCGATGTATTGCTATGGTTATTATTTGGAATGACCTTGCTAAAGGGAATAATGAGTGGGCAGCAATACTCGTAGCATTAAATTCACTGTTCCAAATCGCATTATACTCATTTATGGCTTATTTTTATATAACTATTGTTTCCAGTTGGATTTCTGGAGCAGCAGGAGTTACAGTGAAACTTTCAATTATAGACATAGCAACCTCTGTTTTAATCTATCTAGGTATACCATTTTTTGGTGCAGTAATTACAAGATTTGTTTTTCTTAAAAGAAAAGGCAAAAACTGGTATGAAAAATCATTTATACCTAAAATAAGTCCAATTGCTTTACTAGCATTATTATTCACAATTATAGTTATGTTTTCATCCCAAGGAGAATACATTCTGCAATTACCACTCGACGTTCTAAGAATTGCAATTCCCTTATTATTATATTTTATAATAATGTTTTTTGTTTCATTTCTATTAGGCTATCTATTTCGATTAGGTTATGCTCGCACTACAACACTTTCTTTTACTGCTGCGAGCAATAATTTTGAACTTGCAATCGCTGTTGCAGTTGCTCTTTTTGGGATTACATCAAAAGAGGCATTTGCTACAGTCATAGGTCCATTGATTGAGGTTCCAGTGATGATAGCTTTTGTTAATGTAGCATTTTGGTTGAATAAAAGAACATTTTCGAAAGATTCTATTAATCTTTCTGTCAACTAAATTTCTTTTTTCATTGAAAATGTTAAATTAAAACAAAAAATTAATATTTGAAAATATCAAATTGAAATTAAATGAAATTTTTAATTTTGGTGTAATCCTGCATTATGATTTCAATGATATTTAGCGTAATAATTATTTTTCTCGTTGCTCTTCTATCATTTATTTTATGCATTATCGGAATTCTTAGTTATAGAAAATCAAAAGACATTCGTTTATTAAGCGTCACAGCTGCTTTTGGAATATTTTTTATTAAAAATCTATTCACAGCAACGAGTTTATATTTCAATCTTGTTCCTCATGGTGCATTAGAATTATATGAATCGCTTCTTGATTTAGTTGCACTAATATTACTAATTATTCCGGTTTTCAAAAAAATAAACCATTAGACAAAGTTACCTTTTAGAGTGAATTTTTTGACTCCCTCTCATTTCTATACTAAAGAATTCGAACAGAATGTTATTACTATTATAGAAAAATATCCGGGTTTAGGTTTGAGAGAATTGTCTCGTGAATTATCAATTTCTGCTCAATCTTTAAAGTACTATACGGATAAATTGTTGCAGGAGGGAGAGGTTTTCAATAGAAAAGATGGAAAATATTCAAGATATTTTACAAAAGGATTTAAAATAGATGAATATGAACAAAATATCCTGTCCTGTCTTAGAAAACCTCATTTATTAAAAATTATAATTATTTTTTTACAAGAAAGAAAAAACGGTATAGAAATCATAAAAAATCAGGAGCTTTTAGATAAACTTCAAGTTCAATCAGCAAGCACAGTTACTTATTACCTCAACCAGTTGGTTCAGAATGATGTTCTAGAAAAAACTAAAAATGGTTTCTGGTTAAAAAATCCCCAATTACTAGATGGATTGGTTAAGAAATATAATCCAACTCACTCGATTGTTGACAATTTTATCAATTTATGGCAACAATATTTTAAATGAAATAACTAGAGTTTCATGAATTTTTTATAAATAAAAGTTAAGTAAATACATTTTTTTTATCGGTTACTTTCCTAAACTTTCAGCAAATTCAAAACTTTTAGAAAAAATACTTTCTCGATCATAATCTTTGGTTAATACATGGCTACTTTTTTCAACAAAATAAATTTCTTTTATTTTACTTGAAATACTATCGTAAATTAATTGAGCGTTTTGATAATTAACTACTTGATCTTTTTTTGATTGAATAATCAGAATTGGTTGAGTAATCTTTGAGAGATTTTTTTTGAGATAATTAAGTAAATAATTTACTTCTTTACCATTAGAAGAATGAAATTTTGAATAAGATTTATGATTTTTTTTCATTTCTTGATCAAATATATCTGCTTTGGTGGAAGAATTTTTAACCCACATACCAATAGGTATTTTAAGAAGCATTTTTTGAAAAAACGTCATTATATTAATTGGTGTTGCTAAACAAATACCAGCCTTAATCAAGGGTCGATTAATTAGAGTATAAAGAGTTAAAGCTCCTCCTAAAGAAAGGCCAACCATTATAACATTATTGTTATATTCTTTTAAATTTTTATCAATTTCTTGAAGAACATAATCTGTCCAATCAGTCCAATTTTTAGTTTTTAAATCTTCAGGACTTGTACCATGACCTGGTAGTTGTAAATTTTTCCAATCATATCCTTTATTACAGAAAAATTTTCCAATTGGCTCCATTTCTTCCGGGTAACCAGTAAATCCATGACAGGTAACAATACAGATTTTTTGGGTTATCATGAGAGTATCTGTTTTTTGTGTGTTTCCAATCTTTTTTAAATTCATTAAGCATATAAGTAGCTAGTATTTCTGGTACCTAAATTTAGTGGAGTGATAATAAATATGATTGATTTTATGCAAATTTTACAAAGCAGTTTCCTTTCTGATGAGAGGGACGTTTTTTCGCAACTTGAAAGACGAATAGTAAAAGCAAACCAAATGACTTATAATGGTTACTCACTTTGGGGCCAATTAATGACTGATACTGCAATTGGTGTTATTCAAAGTCAAACAAATGAAAATAAATTTTATTATACATTTATTAGAGCTGATGGTAGTTATGGTTGTTTTGATAATGATTTACAACCATGTTTAGGTCAACCTTTATATGTCCCTTCTCAACCTAACCGAAGACACAATATTTCCAACATAAATAACCATAATATTAATAACAATTATCGATATAATGGCAATTATAGAAATATGGTATATCATAGTAATTGGAAAGGAGACTGGAATTCCATTTTACCATGTAAACATGTTTTTTCATTGATAAATGGATTTTGTTCACAAGGGGACAGTAAAATTGAGTCCTTATTAGAAAATTGGATTACTAGATCATTAAATGTATTTCAAAGACCTTTTCGTGATAAAGATCATGGAGAGTTTATTAAAGCAAGATTTAATCCGGTTAAAGATCAAGTTTTTCAAAGAGAGGTGTTCAAACCACTTGTAAACCAAAGCTCTTCTCATTATTCTTTGTATAAAAGATCCAAAAATGTCAAGATACTTGATTCAACAAACGAGGAAAATAAATCCTCTGTTTTAGAGTTACACGTAAAGATAACTGGGGAAAAAATAGAAGCACTCCCTTTAAAGAACATTATATGCATATCATGCCTTAAGCGAGAGCATAAAACATCGGAATTAGAACATTGGGTAAAATGTATTCATTGTTTGAATCATTTATGTAAAAATTGCTTTCAAGCAATTACACAAGAAAATAAGAAAATTCCTTGCCCAAGTGTTTTTAATGGTTATAAACAGCATAATTTAGATACAATAGGCTTTAATGACTCATTAGAAGAAAATAAAAAAAAAGAGACAAAGAAGATTTCTAATGTCGCTGAAAAAGACGTAATTTTTAAGTTTGGCTATGATTAGTAGTTTAAACAAATAATTCAAAATATTTTTTATAATTTTTGGGTAACAAAATGATGATAAACGCCTTGTTCACGCTCTTCAACAATTTTTAATTTTGCTTCTTTAATCCAATTTCTGACCTTAGATAATTCTGGATAATAATGGTACCCTCCATTTTCTACGAACTCACCAAATTTGACTGGTAATTGTTGCCTGATAGAATTCTCGTAATTGTCTTTTAATTCTTCCTCTGCAATTATCTCAACAGTAAAATAAATATAACCTTGTTTTTTTACTGAATTGTAAAAATTATTTAATACCAATGGCCAATGTTCTGGAAAAATATTTTCCATTGCGTCCATACAGATGATGGCGTCAAATATATCTTTGAACGAAATATCTTGTAATGTTCCTTTTTGTAGAGAAATTTCAGGATATTTTTTATGAGCTTGGAAAAGCATTCCATTTGAATTATCAATACCAAGGATTTTACAATTGTTTTTAGTTAATATTTCAAAATATTTGCCTGTTCCACAAGCCGCATCCAAGATATAAGGATAATCTGGTAATAATGAGAGTAAATTTTCTAGTGTTTCTTGATGTGGTTTCTCTATTTCTCCCCAACCTTTGTCATAATTTTCTGAGAAAAGATTGTCCATTCTTTCTTCACATATTCTTAGCCTTTCAGTAATCCATTTGTTTCGTTCCATAAAGAAAACCATTTAGTTGTTTAATTTAACTAAGGACTTTGAATTTTTTGTTTAATTTGAATATTTATTCATATGTATTAAACCTAACCAAAAATTTAATATCGTATTTATAAAAATAATAATTATTATGCATAAAGTAGAAATTCTTTATTTCACTGGCTGTCCCAATTATCGGAAAACCTGTGATGTTATTTGTAAGGTTTTGGAAGAAGAAAATGTAGAATTTGAATTGGCTATTAAACCAATAAAAAATGAAACATTATTAGCAACTCCTGATTTTGTCGGATCACCAACGGTTATTATTGATGGTAGGGATGTTGAGCTTTGTTTTAAAAATGTTCAATCATGGGATAAACCAATTGAAGGTTTGGCATGCAGACTTTATGATTGTGCAGATTCTAGAGCATGTCCATCTGAGGAAATGATTTTGTGTGCTTTAGGCAAATGAATTTTTCATTTATATTAATTTAAATAAATCTTTAGTAAATTAAAAATGTTTTCATGAATGATTTTTTGCGTTTTTAAATAAATAATCAACATTTATTTTTAGAGCATTAATTTCGAAAACTTTCCCGACAATAATCGGTTTAGTCTTTGTACAATTAAACCACGGAAATAATGCTTTTTTAGGATTTTTTGTCGGCTATTAGTAAAAAAGTTAGCTTGGTCAAAGATTTTTAAATATGAAGAGTTTATTATTGATACTTTATTATTCCTTACCGATAATACGATGAATAAGATGATAAGATATATCTATTGTTTGTTGCTTCATCCTTTTTTACATCTTTTTTGTTTAAATTCAATCTAAATTCAAAGCATTATATTGGTATCAAATAAAACTAAAAATTCTTCCAATTTTCCTGTCGCGCTTTTATTGTCGAACAGTTGTTCGCACATTGAATCCTTCTTTCAGTAATTGTAATACACAATTTATCCCAATGAATTCTGTCCATCTGTTACCAGAACAGTTTGTTGTTCTTTTACAGAAGTAATTGATGACATTATTATTCACTATTCATTTTACCCCAAATTTTTCATTAATTTTATTATAAAATCATTTTTTGTGGTTAATTTAAAGACCAAGTTTGATACAATATAATTATTGCTATTAAAATTTACTTATTTTTGAATTTATATACAATAATTTGAACCTGCTAAAAACCTAAAGTTTATGATTGTTCCAAATAAGTAATATTAGTTTTGTTATTATTTTCAATACTTTTGTTTTGCAATTTTGAAAAAATTTTTGTATTAGGCATTTTATTTTTCTCTAATTTTGTCTTGTTACTGTTTTCATCTTTTAAAATAATTCATCAAATGATGAAATATTTTTATAGTACGATATAATTCTATCTAATTGAGTAATTAAAAAATAAAAATCAATTTAATAACTATTAATTTCCCGATAAATATCGAATTAATAAAAAGGAAGAAAAAATGGCTAGTAAACTAAAGAAAAGAAAAATAAAAAGAGGACGTCGTCCAAAAACTGATACAAGTACAAAAGATGATTTATTAAAAGCTAGCTTAGAAGTTTTTTCTAAAAATGGTTTGAAAAATTCTTCAATAAGAGAAATTGCAAATGAGGCAGGTGTTGATTCGGCTTTAATTTATCATTATTTTAAAACCAAGGAAGAATTATTCTTTGAAACAATAAAGTCAAAAATGCAACCTCCAGATCGTGCAGAAATAAAGGAAAATGAGAATCCAAATGAGCGTGCTAAAAGAATTTCGAAAATGTTTTTTGAAAGATTCAATGAATCCGAGAATTCTTCAACATTCATAGCTTTAATGAGGTCAGCACTTGAGAATGAAGAAGCGGCTGGATTAATGAGACAATTATTTGAAGAACAATTAATAACTCATGTTTCAAACCAATTTGATACAGAATCTGCTCATTTACGTGTTTCTCTGAGTGCATCATTACTTTTAGGATTGAATTTTGTCAGAAATATTTTGAAATTAGAACCCTTGAATTCAATGGAAAATGAGCAGATTGCTTCATTAATAGCTCCTATACTTACCCCACTTTTATCAAGGGATTTCGGAAGTTTTAAGCAAATCCCATTGTGAATAATTAGATTAATGTTATTTATAGATGATTATATATGATTGAACCACAGATCAAAAAAAGTTTAGTCTACTCTTTATGTGCCATAAATTCAAATTACGTATCCTCGATAGGACCTAAAGCAGCTCACTTAGGTGATCTATTACAAGCAAATTTTCTAGTTCCTGAAGGAATTGTTTTATCTACTCACTTTTTAGAAAAATTTTTGTCTGATGCTAATTTATTTTCAGATCTTTCTGCTGAAAAAATTCTGCAAACTGAATTTTCTAATGAATTAAAAGAACTATTGACTAAGAATATACATAATCTTGAAAATTTCACTTTAGCGATTCGATCCTCTGCAATAGCTGAAGATTTGCCAAATGCTTCATTTGCTGGGATGTATGAAACATTTCTAAATATAAAAGGTAAAGAAAATGTGCAAAGGGCGATTAAAAAATGCTGGGCATCATATTTTGATTCAAGGGTAAGCCATTATTCAAAAAATGAAGTTAATTCTAAAATTCCGAGAATAGCAGTAATTATCCAAAGGCAAATAATGGCAAGTTCAGCAGGAGTATTATTTACTCTAAATCCTGTTACAGGGAATCCAAACGAAATTAAAATCAATTCGACTAAAGGTTTAGGTGAAAAATTAGTTTCAGGAGAAATAACCGCTGATGAATGGACCGTAACAAATAATGAAATTATTCCAGTAGGAAATAATCAACGATCTCTCTCTAAAAAACAAATTAGGGCTTTAGCAAAAATAGGAAAAAGAATTGAAGATTTTTATGGGAAACCTCAGGATATCGAATGGGTATTTAATAAGCAAGAATTGTATATTGTACAGGCTAGACCAATAATATCAATTCCAGAATATATTGATTGGACTCCAAAAGTCCAAGGAGGATGGATGAGACATTTTAGACTTGGTGAGTGGTTAGGTGAACCAGTAACACCTTTATTTGCTACTTGGTTACTTGAAAGATTAGATACCAGGTTATTCGAAGACATGGATAAAGCAACTGGCGTTCCATCAATTAAGCCATATAATATAATAGTTAATGGATGGTATTATGCACAAGGTAACTTTGTTCCACCAACAATTCCTAAGTTAATTTGGTTTGGAGTAAGATACATAATGCCTGCTTTGGTGCTTCATCCAAGAAGAGTAGGTATTATTACTACATCCAAAGCATATTGGTCAATGAAATTATACGAAAAAGAATGGAGAGAAAAATATCGGAAAGAATATGAACAAAAAGTTGAGAACTTTACAAAAGAAATAAAAAATGTTGGTTTAGGAAGGTTAGTAGAAATAACAGAAGAACTGGCTAATTCTGCTGGCGATAATTTCTATTCATTCATAACAGTTGGTGGTTCAGCTTGGAAACCAGAAGCTGTTCTTGCAGAATTTTATAAGAAACATTTACAGAAAATGTTAGGAAAGAGTCATCAAGTATTATTACAAGGATTAGGAATAACATCAAATAAAACTAATGAACATCAGGTTACAAACCTTGATTGGTATTTCCCAACTCTAGGAGAATTGGAACTCGAATTATCTGAGGATTATAAACGTGAAAAATTAGATATAGCAGCATTTCAACAAAAAGAGTTAGAACATCAAGCAAGAGACATTCTGAAAAATAATAAGAAATTACTAAAAAAATTTGATAAATTTTTAACAGAAGCACGGGATGCAGCAATGCTGAGATAAGAACAAGCCTCATTTATAACAATTGGCTGGCCTGTTATGAGACAGGCACTCCTAAATATAGGTACAAAATTTATGAAAGATGGTATTA
>DAHXPE010000340.1 GCA_027364495.1 Candidatus Heimdallarchaeota archaeon
CAGCTAATATTGAATTTATTACTACTCCAGCTGTTTTAACTTCTGTTTCACTGTTTGGATACTCTTTACAGACTGGTCAGGCCATAGCTGTCGTAATATCACTAGTTATTTTTATTATTACTTTTTTATACATGGAAAAAACAGATACCGGACGAGCAATTAGAGCTGTTTCACAGGACAGAGATGCAGCCCTTTTAATGGGCGTTAATGATACAAAGATCTTTTTGATTGCCATGTTTATTTCAGGATTTGTTGCTGGTGCTGCTGGCAATATAGTTGCGGCTATATACACATTTCAACCAAGCGATGGCCAACAGTATCTCGGTTGGGGTTTCGTAATTACAGTTTTAGCTGGTTTGGGAACCATTGAAGGTGTGTTTATAGCTGGTCTTATTATTGGTTTAGTTTTAAGTTTGACAACATTCTTTGGAACTACTTATTTTAATATTTCAGGTATTAACCCTGCTGTTGGTTTTCTTGTAATGATTTTGTTTATTATGGTACGCCCGTTAGGATTATTTGGAAGGAGAAGTGAATAACATGTCTTCAAAAGCAGATATTTTCGGAAAAAGACTAATGCAAACAGCAAAAAGTTTTTATTCGGAAATAGTATATGGTCCAGGAACTAAGCATTTTATTAAAGTATTATTATCACCAATCGGCATATTAGGAACCTTTTTTTTAATAATCTCAATACTTCTAGGATTAGTACCACGAACATCATCAGCCTATTCTCAATCTCAAACGTTGATAAACATTCTTTGGTTTGTATTCTTTTATATGTCTTTGGCTGAAAGTTGGAATATTATTGGAGGATATGCTGGTGAGATAGATTTTGGACATGTTCTTTTTGCTGGTATGGGTATTTATACTGAAGCTATTTTAATCAATGAGTATAATGCAATGACATGGTTTACCTTTTTAGGCCATAACTTTTTTTCAGATATTTTACTTCCACTAGTCGTTACGATCATTATATCGGGATTATCAGCAGTTATCATTGCGTTGATTATTGGTGGACCTGTGTTGAAATTAAAAGGTTCATACTTTGCAATAGCAATGCTAGCTTTTAGCCAAGTAATGTTGATTATTTTTTCTTTCGTTCCTATTCCTTTTTATAATACAAATGGAGGTACAGGAGTGAATGTTGGTCAATTATCTAGGATTGATCCGAATTATGCTATGATTGTCTATATGCTTATTATTGGAGTTTCAATTGTAGCATTCATAATTGTTCATTATGTTTCTTACTCCAGACTAGGTCTTTCTTTACGAGCAATTAAAGGAAGTCCTGATGGTGCTTCTTCCATCGGTATAAACGTTCTATGGACAAAATTACAAGCTTTCGCAATTTCTGCTTTTATAGCTGGAATAGCTGGTGCTGTTTATGTTTTAAAAATTTTCGACGTAACACCAGATGTAGCATTTGATACTAATGTTACTGTTCAGATGATCATTATGACCTTACTGGGAGGATCAGCTAGTGTTTTTGGACCTGTTATTGGTTCACTAATTATTTGGCCAATTCGATCCATTTTATCAACGAACCTTTCTGGAATTTCTTTTAATTTCTTTGGTTTTGTATTAAATTTTAATGTAGCTTACTTAATTGTTTATGGACTTATTTTTGTTCTTGCAGTTCTGTATCTACCTAAGGGAATAATAGGCTTTTTGGAAGATAAAGGTGTTCTTAAACGAGAAAGTCTTGTTACAGATGAACAGTTAGAACAATTAAGATCTTGGGGTAAATTTAATGAGTGAACCTATTTTACGAACTGTTGCAATTTCTAAATCTTTTGGAGGAATTAAAGCTCTAACAGATGTCTCCTTGACCCTAAATAGAGGTGAGATTTTAGGGCTTATTGGACCTAATGGAGCTGGTAAAACAACACTTTTCAATATTATTGCTGGAAAATATAGACCTACCACTGGCCAGATCTTCTATAAGGACATAGATATAACCAAGTATGGTCCAAGTAAAATTTCAAAAATAGGAATAGCTCGAACCTTTCAAATAGTTCAAGTATTTAATAATCTTTCAGTAATGGAAAATGTTCTTTCTGGAGCTTTATTTGGTCAAAATAAAGTAACTGAATATCAGCAATCTATGGAAGATGCCTATAAAGCACTTGAATTTATTGGAATGGATGATAAAGCAGATAAGATGGTTAGCTCACTCGTGCTGACTGATAGAAAGAAAATAGAATTAGCTAGAGCTTTAGCAACCGATCCAGAAATTGTATTATTAGATGAATTGATTGCTGGTTTAAACCCAAGTGAAACAGAACAATTTTTAAAAATAATCAAGAAAATCAATCAAAGTTTAGGAAAATCTATAATTTTAGTTGAACATGTTATGAGAGCTGTAATGAGTGTTTCAGATAGAATTTTTGTCTTGAACTATGGACAAAAGATAGCTGAAGGGACACCCATAGAAGTCTCGAAAAATGAGAAGGTAATTGAAGCCTATCTCGGTAGTACCGCAGGAGATACTGAACAGTATGCTAGAAGTTAAAAATTTAGAAGTTACATACGGGGAAATCCAGGCTCTATGGGGAATTGATTTTAAAGCTGATGATGGGTCGATTATTGGACTGTTAGGTCCAAATGGAGCAGGTAAAACAACAACTTTTAGTACTATCGCAGGATTATTACATACCAAAAAAGGACAAATCCTGTTTGATAATCGTGATATAACTCAATTAAAAGCAAATCAACGTGTAAATATGGGTATATCATATGTGCCTGAAGGTCGTCGACTTTTTCCTTTTATGTCAGTTATGGATAACCTTTTAATGGGTAATTATTCAAATAGAGCTAAAAAAGAAAGAATTAAACTTCTTGATTGGGTTTTTGAATTATTCCCACGATTGCAGGAAAGGATTAATCAATTTGCTAATACTCTCAGTGGTGGTGAAGCTCAAATGTTAGCCATTGGTCGTGCATTGATGTCTAATCCATCTTTATTAATCCTTGATGAACCTTCTATGGGATTAGCTCCTAAAGTTGTGGATGAAATTTTTTCAGTCTTTAAATTAGTAAATAAAAGAGGTGTGACTGTTCTTATTGCAGAACAACATGTTCACATGGTATTGCAAATTATTAATTATGGCTATGTTCTCGAAGAAGGGCGTATTGCCTTAAGTGGAACACCAGATGTTTTATCTAATAATGAACATGTCAAAAAAGCTTATTTAGGGATTTAATTCAAGGAGTTTGATAGTATTTTTTTTTATGTTTTTAGACATAAAAAATAAGATTTTTATCAATAATTTCTTCTATTAATTGCAATAATCCAATTTTTTTAATATCTTCATTTGTTATAAGTTTTTTTTTCTTAAAAGCATT
Source organism: Candidatus Heimdallarchaeota archaeon (assembly GCA_027364495.1). Next base: position 3,349 of record DAHXPE010000340.1, read on the forward strand.
CCAATAACAAATTTTTTTATCTAAAGACTCATATTCGGTTTGTAATTCTTGCATTACATCTGAAATATTTTTTGATTGAGCAAATAGAAATGCTTCTTCCAAAAAAGCTATTCCTTCATCAATTCCTTCAAAGAGTAAAGCTAATTTCGATTTGATACGCAAAAGGTAAATTTTTAACGAAAACTGAATATTATTGTCAGCTAGGTTCATTAACTTTGTAGTACAAATTTTGATTTCTTCAAATATTCTTTCATTTGAAAATAATTCAAATTCATAAAATAATAAATATAATTCGTACAATAAAGCAAATTCATTAAAATAAACATCCATTTTTAGGTTTTGTCCTACCTTTCTAAAATTCAATAGTGCTTTCGATTTGTATCTTAATCTTTTAGAATTTTTCAGATCAATGGCGTTCCCTAAATCATTTAAAAGATTTAATTCTGTAATTTCATTATTGATTGTGAATTCCTTGACGCTTGCTAGGATGGGATTTATTTTAGATACTTTTCTCTGTTGATCTAGGAAAATAATTTGAACAAGTTGTGCCTTAACAATCATTAGTTTATTTTTACTATTTTTAAAACATGATTCAGATTCATTTAAGTATTTCATTCCTGAATCAATTTCTTTTTGTAATAAAAGTATTATTCCCTTTTGGAGAAGCGTTTCACCAAGATCTATTTCATTTTGGATTTTTTTTCTTAACTCTAAAGATTTTTCTACGAATGTAAGAGCGTTTTTAAGATCTTTTTTCAAAATAAAGATTTTACCAAGTGAATAATAGTTTCTTGCCGTTAGAAAATCATTTTTTACTTTTAAACTTAAACTCAGTGCCGTTTTAAATTTTTTTTGAGCTTGTAGAATGTCTCCCTGCCTTAAATAAAGTAAGCCAATGTCATTCTGAAGAATAGACATTTCAGAAAAATTTTCAAGTTCCTCAAAAATATTGTAACTTTCTTGAAGCGCATTTAATGATTCTGAATATTTTTCTAGTAATTTATTTACATAACCTATTGAATGAAGTGTTTTTGCTATCTCTACTCTGTTTCCAATTTTGTATTTTAAATTTAAACTTTGATTATAAAAATTTAATGCACTGGAAATATTATTGTTGTCCTGAGCTATTAAACCCAATAAATTCAGACATTTACTAATAGTAAGATATGATTCTTCAGTTGTTTTAATTGCTAGTGCCTGCATACAAAGTTTATGCGATTGTTCTAGGTCATTTGCTTCCCAATAAGCTGATGATAAATTTACAAGTATTTTTTGAAGAAAGAATTTCTCATTCAGAAACTGAATTATTTCAAGTGCTTGTCGATAATACTTTATTGAGTCTGGTATTTTTCCCATCGATTGATAAAGGTGAGCTTTAAAATAATTATATTTTGCATAAAGTTCTGAATTTGATGTTTTAATCCGTGTAGAAAGTTTAGTGAATAAATTTTCTAGTCTTTCTAAAATTTGAAGAGCCTTATCAAATAATTGTAGATTTCGACAACATTCAATTTGAAATAAATAAGCATTAATAATTATTGTATAGTTTCTAAGGTTAATATTTTCTTTTGTTAATCCTTCAGCTAATTCAAGGGCCTCTTTAAAATAAGATATCCCAATAAAGCCTTCGATTTTAAAAAGAATAAGATTTTTTTCTTCTATTTGACCCAATGATTTGGAAATTTCAGCCTGTACTATATATTCTAATGCTTCATCATATCTACCTTGAATCAAGCATGATTTTACTTTATTTATTAAACTGGGTAGATTTATTTCAGGAGTTTCTAGCACAATTAAAAATCATATTGTTACAATATAAATTTTTTACGCTTGATTTTTATTGCAATAAAAGTGGACCTATCATAATGAACTACCATGAAAGCAAAAATTTACTTTTAAGCAAGATGATAGGAACAAATTGTAAAGTAAATTGCATAATAGAATTAACTGAAATTACCTTTTTGAGCATAGGTCAATATAGCAGCTGCTGCAACATCTCTATTAAGGCTAATTTGATATTGTGGAAAATGATCAGATTGTGCTGATATGAATGAATGAAGCTTTTATCCAAGCTATTTTTTTCAGAATATGGTCTTGTAAAGAATAAGTCACTGATTGTCCAAAAAGATTGGAAGAATAGGAGTAAGAAAAACTTTTAACTCCAGCTGGAATAGAATCCTGATAATTTATAAGATCCTCAAAAACAAACTGATTAATTTTATAGCGAAGTGATTATCTATTAAAATCAACTTTAAAAACATAAAGAAATAAAAAAAGATTGAAACAGGTTGGCTATAATAATAGAAGTATGTACGTAAGTATTAGTAAGGTAACAACCATAATTGGTGTTGCTGTAAGTTCGTTGCGAAGGTACAAGAACAATTTTTTATAAATATATCAGGAATTAAGTTCTTCAGCTTTGTTCATAATTGAAACTGACCGGTTTTGGTAAAAAATAGGGATAATTTCAACTGAACTTGATATATCAATTTTTTTTGCTGGTAGTTGGTTTCAAAGATAGGACGAAGCTAAAATTAATATTCGTTTAAGTAGGTAATCAATTGCAAAATTACCTTTATTTCATTTTTTTCAAATTTTTTTTAAGGGTAAATTAACTTAAGCAAAACTAATTTTACTCAAAATCATAAATACTTGTGTTTCTACTCCTTTTTTCTTTTTCAATTAGTAATTGTATAAGTAAAATCATTTAAAAATTTATGTATTAGTTGTAAAGTAACTACACAGTTTGTTATGAAATAAAAATTTCATAATCCAATTTTTAAAATTATTGAATTTATATTCAATTATACTGAAAAAATCAAAATAATAGGACATTTAAGTATTTATGTGTTAAATAATATATTTTCGTAAGGAATTGATAACAATGGAAAAACCTGAAACGGTATCAGTACAAAAAACAGCTAAAATCATTTACGACGGAAAAGAATATACTTTACCAGTCTTTATCGGAACCGAAGGAGAAACTGCGATTGATATTTCAAAATTAAGAAATGAATCTGGTTTGATAACACTTGACTCTGGATATGGTAATACAGGATCCTGTAAAAGTGATATAACCTTTATTGATGGAGAAAAAGGTATATTACGTTATCGTGGTTATCCTATAGAAGAATTAGCTATTAAATCTTCTTTTGTAGAAGTTATGTATCTTTTGGTAAAAGGGAAACTTCCTTCTCAGAAGGAATTACAAGAATTTAAGCGTGAATTAACTTATCATACTCTAATTCATGAAGATATGAAACATCTTTTTGAAGGATTTCCATCAACTGCTCATCCAATGGCTATTCTATCAGCAATGATTACAAGTCTGTCTACTTATTATCCACATAACAGTGATAGAGAATTAGATATTATCCGTCTCCTTGCTAAAGTAAAGACAATTGCTGCCTTTAGCTACAAAAAATCAAAAGGCCAACCTTACGTTTATCCCAACAATAACTTAGATTATGTTGAAGATTTCTTGCACATGATGTTCTCTCTTCCAACAGAAGATTATAAAGTCCATCCAACGGCAGTCAAAGCATTAGATCAACTCTTAATTCTTCATGCAGATCATGAACAGAACTGCTCAACAAGTACAGTTAGAATGGTTGGTAGTTCACGTGGAAATATATATTCAACAATGGCAGCTGGTGTATCAGCACTTTGGGGACCATTGCATGGTGGTGCAAACCA
>DAHXPE010000349.1 GCA_027364495.1 Candidatus Heimdallarchaeota archaeon
TTATAATTACAAGAATGTTTGGTGTTTTGTATGCCAATAATTACATAATTGACGATAAAATTATGTTCCAGCAATAATTCGATTGAATCACTTACTTCTTTTGCAAATTTCTGAAATGAAAAATTTCTTTCTTCGCTTTCAAGAGAAGAAAAAATTAATTCAGACATTAAGACATAAGAATTTTCTTTTGAAAGTCTATCAATATTATTTGCAAGAGTACTAGTAAAAAAGGTAATATTTTTCAAATCAAATTCTTTGAAAAACTTGATTTTAATATTTTCATTAAATTTAAAACCAAAAAATTTTCTTGTAATATCAAGATTTCCGGCTGCATATCCTATTGATCCAAAATTTGAAATTGGATCAATTATACCAGTATTAGATTTGGTAAATGTCAAGATTAGCTCTGAAAATAGTTCAATTGGTAGGAAGTCAATAAAATTATGGTTAAGCAATTCCTTTATATCAAAATAAAATAAAAATTTTTTTGTTTTGACACTTCGCGTAGAAAATAGCCATTCTTTTCCCGTTAAATCATTTATTCGGTTCCTTTTATCAAAAACTCCATTTTCTTTTTTGATTTGCCATTCTTTTAATTCAGTCATTTGCCAAACACAAGTTTTCTTAAATAATAATAAATTTAAATATTTGATTTATTTACTAGAGATGTTTATTGAAGGAACATATCATTGAAAGGAAATTTATTGTTGATGCTTTATCATGGCTGTTAGAGTACATAATTTTGCTGGAATTGAGTGGTATGATCATGAAAAAGATCAGTTAAATAAAAAAATTGAATGGTGTTTTAAGCATAAGGTTGGACCAGGGAAATTACCTCAGGCTCCTGAAATACCCAAAAAAATAAATTCTCTTTTAGGAATTGTATCACCTCATGCCGGTTACTCTTGCTCTGGTCCTCATGCAAGTCATGGGTATCTTGAAATTAGTCAACATAAAAATATACATTCCGTTGTCGTTTTAGGAACAAATCACACTGGAATGGGATCTCCAACAAGCCTTTTTCCTAAAGGTGAGTGGCAGACTCCTTTAGGTTCAATCGAGATTGATGATGAACTCCATGATCAATTTTCGCAGGGTATCAAAGATTCAAAAAATGATATTGGCTTTGCAATTGAAACTGATGCTCATATCGAAGAACATTCAATAGATAATCAACTTCCATTTTTACAATATAGTATTCAAAATGAATTTAAACTACTTCCCATTGTAATGTGGGATCATTCTTTGAAGACATGCCAGATTATTGCAAATACTTTGTCTGAAATTAAAAAAACGAATGGGGATAAAGTTTTAATCGTTGCAAGCTCAGATTTTACTCACTATCTTTCACCATCTGAAGCACAAAGAAGAGACCAACAAGTTCTTCTAAATTTAATAGATTTTGATCTAGAAACTGCTGTTAGAACTCAAAAATCATTAAAAGCTTCTATATGCGGTTTTGGACCAATTGTTACATTATTTGCCGTTGGTAAACAAATAAATATGACTAAATGTGAAGTATTAGCATATGGTCATAGTGGTCAGACATGTGGGGATAATTCACGAGTTGTAGCTTATACTTCACTTATTGTAGGGAAATAAAAGCGTTTATGATATAGTTCTGCGTGAGACGTAATTTGAGATAACTTCTCCTTGTGGTAATTTAACAACAAAAAGGTTCATTTTACAGCTTTTACAGTCCATTTTCAACGTACCCGAAACAACTATTACATTAACCTCTCTTCGACACCATGGACATACTAATCCTTGAGATTCTTCATTATTAGCCAAATTTACACCAATTAATAAATTACATTAATGTCATTGATTTTTTTGAAGTTCTAATATGATTAAATTGTTTTCAAATATGATTTTTAAAAATTTGAGTTTAATTTTCAGAAAACATATTTGAATAATTCAATATTTATTTTTTTCATTTCTTATTATTTGAATTTAAAAATTTAACTTATAAGCAATCTTTTTAATTTTAAAATTGTTATTTTCCTTTGAAATGAGGTTCACGTTTTTCCAAAAAGGCACTTACTCCTTCAATTTTATCATCTGAAGAAAAACAGATTCCAAATTTATCCGCTTCCAAAACTAAAGCAGTATCTAAGCTTATATCAAATCCTTTATCAACTACCTCTTTTAAGTGTTTTAGTGCAATAAATGGTTTTTTAGCTAATAGATGAGCCATTTTTAATGTCTCAGCCATTAACTCAGCTTGAGGAAAAATTTTTTGAATTAATTGGATTTCTAAGGCTTCCTTTGCCT
>DAHXPE010000002.1 GCA_027364495.1 Candidatus Heimdallarchaeota archaeon
AATAATAATAATTTTCATGAGTGACAATATTCTGGTAGACCCATTCTGAATGAATAACTAATGCTATATCATCCCCTATTTGTGAGTTCATGGGTAAAAGAAATTTAAATTAAAGAATTTTCACCACTTCATTTCAATAAATTTTTCTTTCTAAAATTCTTTGCTTTAATTAAAGTTTTTTTATTATTTCTTAAAAATTCCATGAGCGTATAGGCAATGAATGTATTATTTGGTACTGATTTTAGCGTTAAAACAATAATTATAGAGTATTTTAACAATCACAGTAATTATAATATTAAATTTTTAAATCCCGAAAAATATGATGAGGCGACAGTTCTACGGCATGCTACTGACGCCGATGTAATCATCAGTCCAGCAGTCACGAAGGAGTTTCTTGAAAAAGCAATTAAATTAAAACATATTCAAATTCCATGGACTGGTTCTGAAAGAATTGATTTTGAGCTTTTAAAAAAATACCCGTCAATTACCGTTTCTAATAGTCATTCAAATTCATTGACTATTGCAGAGCATGCAGTCGCTTTATTGCTTGCTGCGGCTAAACAAATTAATTACAGAGATTCTTACATGCGTAAATATGACTGGTCACCTAGAGATGAGAATGTTATGTATTCAATTCCATTAATAGGTATGACTGCGGGTATCATTGGATATGGTGCAATTGGTCAGAAAGCAGCTAAAATGCTAAAGCATGGATTCGATATGAAGATACTCGCTATTAAAAAAAATATATCAAATATACCAGCGGATGGTATTTATGACTTTTTAGGTGGAATGAATGATATTGACAAGGTATTACAGGAATCAGATTTTATTATTGTTGCTTTACCATTAACAGCAGAGACAAAAGGAATCATTGGTAAAAAAGAATTTAATTTAATGAAGGATGGAGCAATAATAGTAAATATAGCACGAGGACCAATTATTGATGAACAGTCATTATATGAATTTCTCAAATCAAAAAAAGGATACGCAGGAATAGATACCTGGTATAACTACCCTGAAAGATCAGATCCAAAAAATCCAGATAAAAAGGTTCAAACAAAACAAAATTTTCCGTTTGAAGAACTTGAAAATTTAACAATGAGTCCACATAGCGCTTTCAAGGTAGCAGATATAGGCAGAAAAACTGGAGAAGATATAATAAAGAATTTAGTATTATTAGCCGATGGAAAAAAACCTATTAATATAATAAATCCAGAATCAGGATATTAATTTTATTAGAGTTTATTAGAGTTAAAACTATTAATGTTTCTGTTTAGGTAAAATATTTACCAAGTTCATCTCTAAAGAGAACAGCAATTCTGTTCCAGCCATTGATAAGGACATTGATAAGGACAAAAGCCATATCAATATAAATAATTTCTTTTTCAGAAAAAATATTTTTCATAAAAGCAAATAATTCATCAGAAAAATGGCTTTTTGGGATATTGTTACTGTTTTCGTCCAAGCAAAAGTAGCTTGCTCACTTCACTAAAAAAAAAAGTTTCACGTCAATTAACAAGCACATTGATTCTGTCTGGCTTTTTTTCAAGGTTTAAAGCATTTTTAATATGCATATCAATACAGAAAACACAACCATTGATTTGTGACACTCTGATTTTAATAAGCTCAAGAAATAATTTGTCGATACCAAAAATGTTTGAAAAGTAAGGATTTGAGTGAAATTTTAATAGTAGAGACAATAATAATCTAATTCTTAGGCCAAATTGGAACTTGACGATTGATTTTCCCCTTGAAAATTCAATGGATTTTATTAATGATAATGAAAACAATCAAATAAATAATTTTTATTAGAAAATTTGAATTTGATCGCTTATATTTTTAATTTCCATTTAACACAAAATAAATAATTCACTTCAAAAAAAATGACACATATAACAAAAGGTAATATTATTAGAGATTTCTTTTCAAACAGATTAAGACTTGATAATTACAATCAAAAATCAATCAAAATTTTTATTTGAATTAAACGTAGTAGAAAATTGAGAAATAAATATATTTCTTATGTAATGTAAGAGATTTTTTTAAAAAAATTTTTCCGTTTGGGATAATTATTGAGTACCAAACAGGCACAATTTTTGTTTTTTATATTAATAAGAACAATCATTGAAATTTAGAATCTCTTGAAGATTTCTTAAATCTGTTCAGTTTCGAATTTCAGATATTCACAATGTTTGAAGATAGAGACTTTGATATATTCTTTACCCGCAGCAAATTATTGGCAGAATATTCAATGGACATTACCAATGAGAGTATTAGAAACTTCTTATTATGAATTCGCTAATATTTTTAATAATACATTAGAAAAAGAAAAAAAATTATTTTTAAAAAAGAAAATAAAGTAAAATTATCTGAATTCGAAAAAATATAAATAATTTAAAAAATTAAATCAAGATGGGGGCACACTAGGCCAAGAACTGATATCTAATACGATTTTTGTCTTTTTTATAACTTTCATTTTTTAAAACTCCTATTACGGCTTTTTGAGCCAATTCTATATGTAATAAAATATTTAAAAGCTCATTAAAATGCAAATTTTAATTTACTATTTTATTCATTCACTAAAGAGTTATTTGAAAGTAGATCAACGTTTAAAAAAATTTGATTCGTTTCTAAATTTCAGGTATCAATTAAATTCTCCTTCTATTGAAAAAATGCCAAATTAATCAAAAAATGTCCTTAAGATCCATTTGTAATTAAAAAGGATAGGTAAAAAGCAAAAATTATCTTGCAAAATCGAAAACAAAAGCTGCTGATGAAATAGAATCTCCTAATCCAACTGTTGATTTCATCTGTTCAGCTGGTGTTACTTGTGTTGGAACAATCATTTTCCACATTTTTTCTCCTTTTATCATACCATGATACATAAATTCTTTAACATCTTTTATTTCTCCATCCTCTTTTAATTTAATAGCCAATTTTTCAAGGTTTTTTATGCCAGTATAGGAGACTGGTGATTGTGTTGCCAATTGCAACTCAAAATCTTTGATATTTCTCGAGGTAAACTCTCCAACAAGAGTTTTAGCAGTCCCAATGATAGCCGAATATAAAACAGCATTTTGGACAGACTCTATTGTAACATTCTTGCTATAATCTGAGTCAATCAATACAATATGATAGGATAATGTATGCAGATGAAATCGTTTGATACCAAGTTTTTTCTTTACAATATTCATTCCTTGATAAATGGTATCAACTGATTCATTATTTAGAACTGCCTTTTCCGCTTCTGTTTCTCCCAAATCATGAAGTATTGTTCCGAGCTCAACTTCATTACATCCCAAACTATGAATCACTGATTTTAGCTTTTCAATAATGGTTTTCCTAACAAACTGATCACTTATTGATGCAAATTCTAAATGCAATCGTAACATTGGATTTCGTGAGACAAGTTTTTGTAAAAATCCTTGTTCCCTTATCATCCAGCTTTCAACATGTTCTTTTGTGAGGTACTGATAACCTGATAGAATAGCACGATCAACCAAAGTTCCAAGTTGCGGTAAATAAGATTCCAGATCATCAGAAAAACCTGGCATTAATCCTTTTGGTCGACCAGCGATAATAAACCTATTTGAACGTGGAGCTGTTATGAATTCGTTTATCTTTTCAAGTGGAAAATTTAAACCTTCTTCATACTCAAAAATCCAATTTATTTTTGTTATAGCATCTTCCTGGCCACATTTGGTTATATTTCTTAAGGATACCACCCCTAGATCATCGCTCTTTAATGGAAAGAGAATATTTTGATTATGAAATCTTCTACTCTGGACATGACTTAGGTTTGGAATATACACAATTGTCGTCACGCCTAGCTCAGCAAGTAAGTTTGCGATTATTCCCGACTGTCCGCCCATCCTGTGTTCATCTGCTTCTTGAAAAATTTTATTAAACCAGGCATATATCTCTTCACTATCTTCATATATTGGAATTTGTTTTGCCTTACCACTTGACATTGCTTTTACTAAGGAAAATAAGAAGTCATCTTTCGTTTTTATTTCCTGAGGAAATTCATATTTATCAAAAGCAGCAATTTTCTTGATGACTTCACTGCTTGTCTCGTCTTTAAATATCTCTTCTAAACTTTGATGTTCTAAATATTCTAAAAAATCTATACAAGCATTGTAACCAACAAATACACCGCCAACGCTATTTACCAAATTG
>DAHXPE010000366.1 GCA_027364495.1 Candidatus Heimdallarchaeota archaeon
TTGGTAGCTTTTTATTTCAATGTCTTGACTATTGGAAATATACCTATAATTCTTCTTGTTTTATTTATAACTTGGATTGCCTTGACATTCTTAGGTTTTACGATAGGTTCATATCTTAAAAGCATTCAAGCTGGTACAATAACTTCTGTTCTTAGTATCCTTTTGGGTATTTTACCTCCAGTATACTATAAATTAGATATATTACCCTTACCTTTCCAAATATTAAGTTTACTTATACCAGTAACATATTCTGCTGAATTAATGAGAATTGTGACTGGATACGAAAAAGCTTCACTTGCATTAACCAGCTTTTATGTATTAGGATTATTTATTTGGACCATTTTGTTTTTTTTACTATTAAAGAAAAAAGCTCTGTGGACTGAAAAATAAATTAAAATTGTTAGTAATTCAATATTGTTTAGTCAACAAATTCAAAAAAGGAATACACCAATACAATAATTTTGTATTTTTCTTTTAATGAAGGTTGATTAGAATCACTCAATTAGTTATTATCTAATGTATTCCTTTTCGAGTAGTTATTATTGGATTTAAATACTTCAAATGATATTAAAATCAATTTTAATGTCCATATTCCAATGCGTGATGGTATTTCTTTATCTACTGATATATATTATCCTTTTTCGTTTGATAAACTTACATGCGTCCTTATTCGTACTCCTTATGATAAAAGTCAGCAATGGTGTATTCAGTTTGGTCGTAAATTAGCAATTCAGGGACTTGTTGTCTGTATACAAGACATTCGAGGTAAGTATGATTCTGAAGGAGTTTTCACCTTTTTTTCTTTTGATGATGACTCAAAAGATGTACTGGATACAATGAAATGGCTCTCTGAAAAGGATTGGTCTAATAAACATTTTGCAATAATCGGAATCAGTTATTCAACGTTAGAAATTATCCTTTTAACCAATTCAAGTATTCTTAAAGATATTATTTTAATTGCTTCATTTTCAAATATTTTTGATATTATAAATCAAAATGGTGCTCTACTTTTACATTGGGCTCTTCCATGGTCAATAATGATGAATGGAAGTATAAATCAAAGAATAAACAATTTATTTTGGCCAAAATTATATAAGACATTACCACTAATTGATGCCACCAGAAAAAATGGTCTTTTCTCCAGGATCTGGAAAGATTGGGTTTCAAATAAAGATGAAACCTACTGGAATAGCTATAATCTAAGAAAGTTAATGGCAGATAAGAATTATTTATAATTCTATCTAAGACATCAGATGTCTGAACTGGAAATGGAGGCTGATACATGTGAAGGAAAAAAGCTATTTGAGAATTCATACAAAATTTTCTTCAGGTTTTTCTTATGGAAAACATATTTTTTAAATGGAAAACATTTTAAAAATTTTTTATAGATTTTATCTTATTAAACCATACTAAATAGACTAGTTACTTATTTAATCTGAATAAGTAATCCAAAGAATCGTAAGTGTTTTTAAATTAAAGAATTTTTAGATACAACAAAGAACACATTTTTCTTCAATCAATAACGGTGATTAGAGCATTGGAAAATTATGAGACATTACAGAAAGTCATTAACTATTATTCGTCATTAGAAGAACGATTCGATTTATTTTTTTCTGTTGAAAAAGGAATCTTCGTCACAGGTTCAATAAAACATGTATATAAGGCTTTGGAGCAACTTAAAAATGAGTTTAAGATTATTTCAGAAAACCAATTATTTTTGGATGCAGGGAGTGGCGATGGGAGAATTTGTATCATTGCTAGTCTATTGGGATTGCAATCATATGGCATAGAGTATCACCCTGAAATAACAAATTCTTCAATTCTGAATATAACAAATTTAGAAGCAAAAGGACTTTTTCAAAACGGTTTCAAGATACCTTCAATTATACAAGGTGATTTTTTCGACGATTCAGCTTATGAAAAATTAGGAATCAAATTTGGAGAATTCAATATTATCTTCAATTTTGTGACTTATCATGAAAACCTAACTCAGAAAATAGTAAAAGAATCTCCTAAGGGAACGATTTTCATATTACACAGCCCTTGTCCGATAAATTTTTCTCCAGAAGGTATGGAGTTAGTAAGAGAGATCCCCTTAAATGGGATATTTCAAATTCTTTATGTTTATAAAAAAATATAAATAAATTTTCTTTTAAATGTAAAAAAAGAGTGTTTCTAATTTATTTATAAATGAAGAAAGAAAAGATGGATTGGATGGAAAAAAGCCATATCTACCATAAGAAGTACACTCATTAAACCAAGATATATATTATGGATTTTAAAATTACTTAAAGCCATTTTTCTATACTCGTCTTTTAAAGGCGAATCAATCTTATCACTAACTTTGTATAGTTCATAAGATGATTTAATCAAAACTAATCCCATCAAAGACATTAATATTCCAAATACAATACTAGTCTGTCCTGTTAAAGGGAAAAGTAATGCAAAGAAAAATGTTACGACAACTGATGCCATAATAACCTTTGCTGTAAGTTTACTTCCAAAAACAACCGGTAACATTGGAATTTTTGCTTCTAAATAATCATCCTTGACATATATCGCTAATGCCCAAAAATGTGAAGGTTGCCAGAGAAAAAGAATACCAGCAAAAATCCAGCCATTTAAAGGGATATATCCACTTGGATTTGATGCTGCTGCTCCAGCTAAAATTGGAAGCACACCAGCAATACCACCAATCACGGTATTCCATGAAGTTCTATATTTTAAAAGAACAGAGTAAATAAAAACATAAAATAAAGCACCAGCAAGAACAAGCAAAGCAGTAACTTTATTAAAAGCAATAAATGCTACAGTTGAACCCAATATAATCATAATTGTTCCCATTGCAATTATGATTTCAGGGTGATTAATTTTACCAGATGCAAGTGGTCGATGCTTTGTTCGGCGCATAACGTTATCAGCGTTACGATCTATATAGGCATTTATTGCATGTGATCCACCAACTGCTAAATAACCAGATAAAACCGAAAAAATAAGGTCAGCAAAGGTTACATTGATCCCATTTTTAGCAATAAACAGAGATACAAAACCAGTCAAGATAATTAATGAAACGACACGTGGTTTGGTCACTCTAAAGTATTCAAGCAAGATTTCGTGAACTGAAAGCTCAGTTGTTGCATTTGAATTAAGAACCGCTACCATTAATGTATAATCCTGATATTCATTATAGTGAAGCATTAGAAAGCAGAAATGAATCATTTTTACTTGAAATTGCTTAAAAATATTCTATGCTTTTTCATAGTAAATTAGATTAATATATCTTTTGACCTGTT
>DAHXPE010000386.1 GCA_027364495.1 Candidatus Heimdallarchaeota archaeon
TGAATGATAAAAAATTAATTCTTTTGAAGTTCGGTGGATCAATAATAACTCATGATGCCAAATTTGAGAGTTTTAATAAAAAAATAGTTATGAAGTTGATCAATCAAATAAAAGCATTGTCTACTAATTATCATTTCATAATTGTCCATGGGGCCGGATCATTTGGACACTTTCATGCAAAGAAATATAATATTAAGGAAGGTTTTAAAGAAGACATTCAATTATTAGGTTTAGTTGAAACCCATCAATCAATGCTTAAACTAAATTTTATGTTAATAGAAACAATCCATGAAATTGGAGGTTTTTATCCAGTACCTTTTAATCCAATTAACATTGTTAAAACTAAAGAAGGTTCAATTGTTTCTTTTAATATAGAACAATTAAAGGAGTCCCTAGAGCTTGGATTAACACCAGTTTTATTCGGTGATGTAGTATTTGATGAAACCCTTGGTTTTACGATCCTTTCTGGAGATAAAATAGTTCCATATTTGGCTGAACAACTTAAACCAGAAAAAATTATCATGTTAACAGATGTCACTGGTGTTTATGAAGATAATCCCAAAAAAAATCCTAAAGCAAAATTACTCTCTGAAATTAATCTCAATGATTCAGAATTACTTCAAAAAATTTCAGCAAATGCCTCATCTGGTAAAACAAGGGTAACAGGAGAGATGGAAAAAAAATTGCTTGAATTAACAAACGTCGTGAAAGAGGGTATAGAAACATGGATTATCTCTGGATTGGAGGATGATATATTATACAATAAATTAGCAAAAAATGATAAAACAGGAACGAAATTAATTTTTAAGTAAGTTCCTAGATGGTCATTCTTCAAAACATTTTTTAAACTAACTCTTATCAATAAAATCAGAGGTATCAGCAGTAAAGCCACTGACGTTGTTTCATTACTTGATGAAATGATGAGGAAACTCCGGACAGTCACGCCGATAAAAAGGAACTCAGAAGTTGAAAAACTTTGGTTGAGAAGCCAGGCTCTGGAGCAGAAACGATACGGCTCAATGTATAATGCGATGAAGGTTCTAATCTGGAGATCACATTGAAAACCGATGAAACGGCCATCCCTGAGGACTGCAAGTTTGTAAAAACGCATTAGATTGATGTGGCAAGTCAATAATCCGTGAGGATGAATTGAGGCACAGAATCTGGGTTATTCATTGGAGGTACCTCTCTTATTTTTTTAGTGAGTAACATGTCCAAAGACAATAATATAAGTCATGAACAGGCAGTTTCAAGCACCTATTGGGGTGGGAAAAGAATGGATCTCCCAAAAGAGTACAAAATCTTTTTTTCTGATGCTTTTCAGATAATTAACCTTGAAGCTCAAATTAAAGACATAAAAGCTCATGAAGAGAAAAATTTTCCTCAATCTATACCTGAAAGTGGTTTATCTGAAAAGATAATTCAAAAATTAAATACTATTAATAACCTGAATTTCACAACTAGTGCTTTTGAACGTTTTATTTCCTCAACTGGTCAATCATATCTCGATCTTTTAAGAAAACGAAATGGTAAATTAATATCCATTGTGGATGGAGTAGTTAAGCCAACATCAATCGAAGCTATAAAGTCATTAATCAAAGTAGCTGAAGAAGAAATAATACATTTAGTACCAATGGGAGGCAAATCGTCTGTTACACAGGCATTAACACCAATTGGCTTAACCGTAGCTGTTAATATGCTAGAAATGAATAACATTGTTTCATTTAATCCAGAAAATGAACTAGTGGAGGTAGAATCGGGAATTTTGTTACCAAAATTGGAACAATGGCTAGCAGAGAGAAATTTTCAATTAGGCCATAGTCCACAAAGTTTCATACAAACAACCATAGGTGGTGCAATAGCAAGTCGAGGAGCTGGCCAGTTCAGTAGTTCTTTTGGAACAATGAAAGAAATGGTCCATTCAGTAACAGTAGAGACCCCCAAGGGGACATTTATAGACAGGATAAATGTCGTACCAGAATCAGCGGCAGGACCAACTTTATCAGAATTTTTCATAGGATCAGAAGGAGCATTAGGTATAATTACAAGAGCAATTTTAAAGGTAAAACCAATATTAAATAAACAATTTAAAGCATTTATATTTAAGAATTTTGAAGATGGAATACAAGCAATACAAGATTTTTATCAAAAGGGAATAAATCCAGCAACAATCAGATTATCAGATAAATCTGAGACTGAAATGCTTTTCAGACTTTTAGGTAAAGAGGAATTGAAAAATAGACTTGCAGAGATATATTTAAATTATAGAGGCTATGATACTGATCATAGATTCATATTATTCGTGTATTTAGAAGGAGAAAAGGATTCTACAAAGAATGATTTAGATGTAGTTACGAAGAGTTGTAAGAATTTTCATGGAATATCGTTAGGTGAAGGTCCAGCTAAACAGTGGTATGAAACAAGGTATGATATACCATTTTTAAGAGAAAATTTTCTAGAAGCAGGAATATTACTAGATACACTGGAAACTTCGACAACTTATGAGAAATTACAAGTAGTGCATGACAAAACACTTGAAACCTTACAAAAATTCTGTCCGTTCGCAATGTGCCACCTCTCACATGTCTATCCTCAAGGAGCAAGCTTATATTTTACATTTGTGGCTATTGAAAATTACAATTGGGATCTACCACTTTTAGAAAAAATACGTAATGAAGTTGTAACCGGATTTTTAGAGAACGGGGCAACAATATCTCATCATCACGGTGTAGGGACTGCATTAAAGGCATATTTACCAAGAGAACGAGGGGAATTAGCAAATGGAATATTGAAGGCTGTGAAAGAATACCTCGATCCCAAAGGGATAATGAACCCATCAGCAGGATTAATATATAAAAAAGAGAAATGAAAGAATTAAAAAATCTACGAAATGTAAGTTTATATGTATGAATTGATAAAAACAAATTTAGTTCTTTTTTTTTTGACAAATCTTATACTTAGGAATATTAAATGTTTAATCAGTATATTTTTGAATTTTATACTAATTCTATTCTATTTTTAATTAATCAGAAGTAATTTAGTTGCTTACAAAGATACCCCTTGTATTAATTAAAATATTTTTGAGGATTTTGCTACTGACATGTCAAAAAAACTGTTTCTTATTAATAATATAATCTCAGATATATTTTCAAGAAGATTTTTGGGTTTAAATCAGCACTTTATTTCTTTTCCAATGAATTAAATGCATGCGGCTATTTTGAGTTATATTATGATAAAAATCTCAAATTAAGCTTGAAATCTAGGAACAGACATCATCTTAATATTTTAATCGAGTTTGGAAAAAGAATTAGGAATAGTAGAGCCACGTGATGATGATTTTTCAACTCCAGCTGAGTCAGCGCTCTCAAAACATTACGAAGACCCATTTTTTATAACAAAAATGCCAACTCATTTAAGAGGGATTTATTATAA
>DAHXPE010000398.1 GCA_027364495.1 Candidatus Heimdallarchaeota archaeon
TATCCAGCATATAAAATTTCAAAAGAATCATTCTTTAATTTTTTTTCTTGGTGATCATCTGGGTTTAAATGAAAATGAAAAATCGTTCTTAAGTTGTTACCAAGCGATATCTCTTGGAAAGATCGAACTACTAGGTTCACAATGTATTACAATAATTTATCATTATGTTGATGATCCTGTAAATTTCATTTAAGGGATTGATTATAATTAAAAAGTCAAAATTGAAACTTTCAAATAAGTTAAAATTATTCAATTGATTGCTATCATTTGTTCCTTTTAGCAAGGTGAAATTTTTAATTGACTATTGCAAGAATTAGATTAATGAGTACTAATCATCATGAATTAGATGGTATTTGCCAAGAAATGAAACAAATTAGTGAAAGAACTGGTGTTAGAATGAGAGGACCCGTTCATCTACCTACTCGAAGATTACGAGTTCCCACCAGAAAAAGCCCCTGTGGTGAAGGTACAGCCACTTGGGAAACATATGAAATGAGAATTCATAAACGTCTTATTGATATCGATGCTGAAGAAAAAACTATGAGACAAATTATTCGATTAAATGTTTCAAGATCAATCTTTGTCGAAATCGAATTAAAAGGATCTTAAATAACGGTGGATTATTTTGGTATTAAGCGATAAAAATATTTTACTCTTCAATGAATATGATTGTTCTGATATTCAAGTAAATGATGACGGTTTAAAACGTTATATTTCATTTAAACCCTGTTTATTGCCACATTCAAGTGGTAGACATGAACACAAGCGATTTCACAAATCCAATATTCATATTGTAGAAAGATTAGTAAATAAATTAATGTCCCCAGGACGTAATAATGGTAAAAAAATGCTTGCTATGAATGCTATGACCAGAGCGTTCAAGATTATTCAACTAAAAACAGGAATGAACCCTGTTCAAGTATTAGTCAATGCTATAGTAAATTCAGCCCCAAGAGAAGAAACAACCAGAATTTCTTATGGTGGTATTGTATTTCACTCAGCAGTGGACAGTGCTCCTCAAAGACGTGTTGATGTTGGATTAAATCTTATTGCAACAGCTATCAAGTCTGATTCCTTTAACAATTTAAAAAGTTTTGAAGAATTGATTGCTGAACAAATTATTTTAGCAGGCCAAAATGATCCTAGATCATTTGCTGTCAAGAAAAAACAGGATCTCGAGCGTGTAGCTTTAGCAGCACGTTAAGAGATTATGTCCGATTTTTCTAAATTAATTCCTTTTTTTAATTCCATTTCAACAAGTTTTTCTGATCCCAATTTTTTTTTAGAGCAATATTCAACTACATTAGAAATTCTTGAAACTTATTATAATTTTTATCCAGCTACAGCATCCGATATAATAATTGACTTGGGAATTGGAACCGGTTTACTATCGTTTCTTGCTTTTAAAAAAGGAGCTAAAAAAATTATTGGCATTGATATTGATAAAAAAGCATTGAAGAAAGCTCAAAACAATGCTTTAGAATTACATATTCATAATTTAAATCTTATTCATTCATCTGTCGAGTTTTTTAATTTTAAAAAATTTACGAATAAAGTAAACGGCATAATAATGAATCCACCTTTTGGTACAAAAAGAAAATATCTTGATTTCGTATTTTTGAAAAAATCAATGCTGACTAAAGCTTGGATCTTGACTCTTCACAAAGATAACTATGAATCAGACAAAATGATACTAGATTTGTGCAAAATAAATAATTATATTGTTGGACATAAAAAAAATTTAATTTATTCTATCCCCAATACTCATAAAACTCATACATTAACTACATATCCAGTTAAGGTTACATTATATCTTTTAATCCCCAATATGTAAATTTTTCTTTGCCTCTTTTATTAAATCTTTACAAAATTTTTCTATATCAAAAGGTTCTAACTTAAATTTTTTATTGAAAAATGTGTAAATATTATTGACATCAGTTGCTAATATATCGAGTGCATTAGGATGCGTTAACTCGACAAATTGAGGCCAATCAATTATTGTTAATTTTATAGATTCATTTTCTTCTCTTATTAAGATATTGAATGGAGAAAAGTCTCCATGAATAATATTAAAATTAATCATGGTCTTTACATAGCCCATTAATTCAGTATATATACTCTTATATGCATCTTCATTTATATCATTAACATTTTGTAATTCAACACCTTCAATTAATTCCATTACTATTAAATGTCTATTGTATCCATATACTTGTGGGACAGGAATTATTCCAGCTAATTTTTTTAATGCAATGACTTCACGTTTTGCATTTATTGTTGATTCATATAATTTAGATATATGCCTCTTATTTGCAATAAATTCTCTTTTTCTTTTTGTTGCTTTAAATTTGGTTTTTCCAATTTTATGAAATTTAAGAGCACAAGGAGTTTCATTCGATAGTATACCAGTAAAGACGTTTGATTCTTTTCCAATTCCTATTGGATTGCCTATAGCTAATAAAACATCTCTTTTTACTAATTCATTAACTGCCAGAGCATCGTAACCCATATAATTTAATTCAACACTACTGTAGCTATCCTCTATCCTATGAGCTGACAATATATCAATTTTATCTAAATAGCTAATTTTTTTATTTAAAAATTTTATTGAAAAGCCTGTCATTTTAGCTATATCTTCAATTTTGATGATATTGAAGTTCACCATTAATTGTTCAATAGCTGAAATGATTGTGAAATCTTTTTCATCGAGGGTTTTGAAATGCTCAAGTATTTTCAGATTCATTCGTTATCTTTTACTTTCTAATTTAATCATTAAATAGTTGTTTTATTTTGTTATTAATTAGCTATCCATTAAAAAATTTTGACAAAGAAAATTTTTAAATTTATTTCAAATTTACTAAAATATTTAGGTATAAAAATGCTAGACTCATTATCATTGTCATTAAGAAATATAGTGAAAAAAGTCAAGGGAACCTCATTAATTGATGAAAAACAAGTTAATAGTATGATTGAGGATTTAGAAGCCGCTTTAATTGAATCAGATGTAAATGTTGATTTAGTTTTATCGATGACTGAAAGAGTTCGGGAGCTTGCTTTGCAAGAAAAATTACCTCCTGCTGTTGCTCGTACTGATTTTATTATTAAGGTTATACACGACGAAATGATAAATCTACTCGGCAAAAAACATGTTGACTGGAATCCAGATCCAACAAAATTGAATAAACTTATGTTCATTGGTGTTCAAGGTTCAGGAAAAACTACTGTTATTGCAAAAGCTGCTCTTTATTGGAAAAGAAGGGGTATGGTTCCTGCGATTATCGGTGCTGATACATTTCGACCAGGAGCTTTTTCTCAATTACAGCAACTTGTTGCAAATTATAATATTGAGGTATTTGGCAGTGAAAAGCCAAAGGAAGAATCAAATAAAATAGTAAAATCAGGCCTTGAATATTTCACAAAACAATCTAAAACAACTCCAAATATGATCCTGATTGATACTTCTGGAAGACACAAGGAAGAAAAAAACCTTTTAAAAGAAATGGAGAATATCGCAAAAGCTGCTTCTCCAGATGAGATTGTACTTGTGATAGATGGAACGATTGGTCAAAAGGCATTTGCACAAGCAGAAGCATTTAATAAATCAACTAAGATTGGTTCCATAATCGTGACAAAGATGGATGGATCAGCTAAAGGAGGTGGAGCTCTCTCAGCTGTGTCAGCAACGAATTCGAAAATCAGGTATTTAGGAACGGGTGAAAAAATTGAAGATTTCGAAAAATTTGATCCAGAACGATTTGTAGAACGATTACTTGGAATGGGTGATCTAAAAGGAATTTTAGAGAGAGTTACTACCGCTGGGTTGCTAGATCAAAGTGAGGACGCAATTGAGGCCTTTAAGAAAGGAAAAATGAATCTACAACTTTACAGAACATACATGAAACAAATGAATAATATGGGAAATATGTCAAAAATATTGTCCATGCTTCCGGGAGTAGGAGGATCAATAACACCTGGTATGGAAAAAACAAGTAAAGAAATGATGGCAAAATTCAGCGCAGTCCTAAATAGTATGACCGAGGAAGAATTGGAATCTTTTCATCCTACGAAAACATTAAAATTATCACGAAGAGAAAGGATTTCTCATGGTTCAGGAACCTCAGTGCAAACAATCCAAGAATTGCTTAAAAATTATGAAACTACTCAAGTTTTTATGAAAAAGATGAGAAAAACTCGTGGAAAAGACAAAATGTTTTCCGGTCTTGGAAATTTGAAATAATAATTTATATCCAATATTACATACTTTTATTTTCTATTAGCTCTCTTATTTCTATCTTTAATTTTTATAGATATCTTTTTTTTATGAATTTAAATGATAGTTCTTCCAGTAATTTTTGTGAAGAATGTGGAACTTTAGTTATTCAAACTGCTACACACAATGTGTGTCCAGCTTGTGGCCTTGTTCAAGGACAGAAGTTTGTTGAAGGGAGCTATATTAGCATAGATTCCTCAAATTCTTTTGGAAACCAGTTTGTGGATGTGGCAAATAAGCCATCTCTCGCTAATGGTGGAGCAGGAAGTTTTATTGATTTCTATGGTAATTGGAATTTGACTGATTATTCTGGTAAAACAATTAACCAAGGAAAATTTTTTAGATATGCACGTCTTAAAAAGATGAATGATTATTATTCTCAATCCAGTAACCAGTTAAAACTTTATAGAGCTTTACAATTAATTAATAGACTACATGGTGTTTTGGACCTTCCAGAAAGTTTGAAAGACGAAATTTCAAGGTTATACAGAAAATGTTATCAAAAAATTCCAACACATTATAGAATTCCCATTGTTGTTGCAGCTTGTTTTTACCTCTCCAACAAATTAATGAATTACAACATACTTTTAAAAGAAATTGTTCTTGCTTGTGAAAAATTAAATTTAAATGTAAAAGGAAAAACTTTGATAACAGCTGCATCTGAAATTAAAAAAAGTTTGAGACTCCAAATTAGAGCAACCAGACCAGAAGAATATTTAGAAAAAGCAATTCTTGCTCTTACCAATAATAAAGCATTGATTGAAAAATTAAGATTAATGCACATTGGAATTAATGAGTATACCATTCAAATTAGATCTGAATGCTTAAATATAATTAAACAACTTAATATTGATAAAAGAGGTGGTAGAAATCCTTTTATTCTAGCAGCAGCATGTGTTGCTGGTTCAGATACAATTGTATCTTCTAAAATTGGCAAAAAAAGAGGAATTGCAACCCAAAAAATCGTTGCAGAATCTTGTAATATACCAGAATATACATTACGCGAACATTATATAAAAATAATAAAACCTGTAATAAAAAAGATGATTAATTAAAATTCTTAGAAAAGAGAGAAAAAAATTATTGTATAAGGGATTTAAAAACCAATTCTCTTAATTGCGGCATTACCAGTTTCTTGATATTCTTTCTTTGAAATCCAAAGTCTCTGGAAAGTTTTTAATGATGATAAAATAGAACCACCAATCCAAACAGAATATCTTCTTTCAGGAGGAGCAACAATTCTGATTTCCACATTTTCTGGAACTAACTCAGTTAATTCTTTGTGTAATCTTTCTTTTAATCCAGGGAACATTGTTGAACCACCAGATAAAACTATATTCTGATATAATTCCTTTCGAAGATCAATATCACAAGCTTGAACTGCGTTGTGAATGGCTTCATCTAATGGATCATCTTCTTTTCCGAGCATAGAGGGGTTAAAGAATGCCTCTGGTGCAAGGAATCTTTCAGCACCAATAGTTATAGTGTTACCATCAGGTAAGATATATTGTTTTTCCATACCTTGGGCTTTTTCGGCTAATCTTAATTCTTTTTCAGGTTCAAGAGCAACATAACACAATCGTTCTTTGATATCTCTAACAATTTCACGTTCTGCTGATGAAACGAATTTATATCCACGGCTCATAAGTAATTTTTGTAGATGTTTAGTTATATCTCGGCCAGCAATATCGATACGTCTAATTGCATGGGAAACTGAGAAACCTTCATAAATTGGAACAATGTGTATAACTCCATCACCTGCATCAACAACCAATCCTGTGGTTCTTCCAGATGCATATAAAGATAAAACAGCTTGCATAGATACATAAAATGCGGGAACATTGAATGTTTCGAATAATATCTCAGCCATTTTCTGTTTATTGGTTTCTGGGTTCATTGGAGGTTCAGTAAGTAAAACTGGATGATCTGCTGGGTTTACTCGCAAATCATTATGGAAAGTATAGTGCCAAATTTTTTCCATGGCATCCCAATCACTAACTGTTCCATGTTCAATGGGGTACATTAATTTTAAGACCCCTCTTAAATTCATAGCTTCTTCTCCGACATAATACTCTCTAACATAGTGATCGACGTCGGACATAATTCCTTGGTATTTAGGGTATCCAACTAAAGTTGGAAAAACTGTTCTAGGTTGATCTTCGCCAGCATAACCATTTTTGGATAAACCGGTTCCATTGTCAACAACTAAAGGTTTTGATGAAACTTCTGACATAGTATTTCACTTCAAATTCTATTTTAAGGATTTCGAATTCAAAAAAAAAGTTTCACTCATTTTATTAAAATAAAGTTTATTTTTAAATTAGCAATATTTAACATCTTTTTCAAGATATTAGGCGAAACCTTTTTTATTGAGTTAATTCAGGATAATTTATTTTTTTTATGAACATCTGCTATTAAACTAAGCAGGGTTTTTAAAATTATGCAAATTAAGGGATTTATAAAGATTATTAGATTGTCAAATTTTTTATTTCCAAGTATTTACTTTCTTAAATGATTATTTGAACTAGGTAATTATCCTACAATTTTATAATCCATGGGTAAAATACAGATTAAAAGATTCATTCAAGAATATCTAATAATATCATTTAATATTCTGTTCTAACATGGAAAATTTACTTAATAAAAGCTGAAATAAATGTCGCAGAAAAACAAGAAAAAAAAAGGCAAAGCTGAATCAAGTAATAAAACTAGAATTCTATTAAGATTACAAAAATTTGAGGCATTCTCTCCAGATACTGCTAAATCTTTGAAGGAACTTGGTCTCACTGATACGAAAAAATTTGAAAAACATTTAGAATCATTGGAGGCAAAAGGTAAAATTAAAAGAGAAGGAAAAGGAGAATCTACAAAAATTTGGGCTAATAAAGATAAAATAAAACCTAAGAAATCATCTAATACAAACAATTCCTTTATGTTGGGGATTGGATTAACGTTCATAATATTATTTTTAGTTTTTGTGATCTTTCAACCAAAATAAGTTAGAAGTTGAATATTGGTTAGATGAAATAAGAAATAGGTAAAAATTATAATAAAAGATATATTTTTATTTCAGAGTTTTACAATCCAAATTAAAAAAAAAATTTTCAACTATAATTTGCACAGTTTAATAAATTAGAAAATTTTTGTTATTAAGTAATCAAAAAAATATCACCGAGGCTCTCACATTGTTTGACCCCAAAGACTTTGAAGCAATTCTAACAAAAGTTATACGCGCTGATGGCGGAATAAAAAAGGCAATTCTCGTTGATAAAACTGGTCTTACTATAAGTCATGTTAGTAGATTTACTTATTATGCGTCAGATGCTGATTCTATCGGTGTAATAGCCTCGGCAGTGTTTTGTGCATCTGAAGAACAAGGTTCCTCTCTTAAAATAGGCGGGTTAGGTATTGTTACTAGTGAATTTGAAACTGGAATAATATTTGCGGTTTCTACTGGTAGAGGAGTTTTATGTGTCATTACTGATCGAGGAATCAACTTAGGAATTATTAGGTTGGTTATGCGTAAAGCATCTGAAGACTTAGCATTAAAGCTCGATAATTATCTTGCAGCACAAGGTCCAAGTTCTTTAAGTATTTCTAATGAAGCAAACATTGATGCAATTTCAGGGGAATCATCTTCCTTGGGTGTAACTCACACAACTGATTCATTAAACAAAGATGAATTAGAAGCGGCTTTACGACAATTGGAAAAGTTTTAAGCATTTCGTATTATAGATGATTTAAGGAAATCTTTTTTACATTTATTGTTTATTTTTGTTAGATAACAAACGATATTTTTTGTAATAAAACGAAACTTCTCCTATCTAAAAATAAAGCAAAATACAAGAAAAATGAATTTTAAAAATTCAAATTGAAACTCTGTAATTAACGGAACATAGAATTATTAGGCAAATGTTATCCCTTAAATTTATTGAAAAAATAAATAACATACGATGATAGATTCTTATCCGTAATCGTTAGCTAATACCTCAAATTGAGCTGAGATTTCCTAGCTTGGTAAGGAGACAGATTGCTAATCTGTTGCTCTTATGAGCGCGAGGGTTCAAATCCCTCTCTCAGCGTAATCAAAAGATTGTGTAAAGTGTTTTCATGAATCTTGAAAAAATCCGTTTTATTGATAATGTGTTGGAATTTAATATCGATGGCGAAGATCATACACTCTTAAATTTGCTTAGAGAGCAATTATCTGAATTATCACAAGTTCAATTCGCTGCATATAAGTATCTGCAACATGAACGACCAAAATTCTATGTCAGAACAGAGCCAAATGAAAATCCAATTGATGTAATTGCTCTTGCTGGCGATAAAATTATTGAAAATTGCGATTCATTATTAAAACAAATAAAAAAGATATAAAGCTCTTTCATTTTCAATTTTTTTAAAACTTAATAACTGATCAGGCTAATTTAATGGATTTAGTTAGAGAGAAAATAAGGCTTTTTCTAAAAAAATATTATGATCTCAACCATTCTGCCTATACAACTGACGAATCTGTTCAAAAATTAATTAAATTCATTATTGACCGACGGAATGCATCATTAGGAGACAGTTTAATAAATTTCATTTATTCCTGTAGTAAAACCTTAGCCAGAAGTGAGTGTACAGGAATTAAAGTCTCTGACGAAATTCTTCTAACAGGGTATTCTTCTAGCAAATTACATTTATGGTTAAAACTTCCTGGTAAAAAGAAAGATCAAGCAAATGCATTAGAAGCTTTAATTTTTTATATGTGGTTAAACTTTAATTATTCAATTGAAGAAATGACTCTAAATTTATTAGCAAAGATTGGAGATAAAACCTTAAATCTAAATGATGAAGTTGAAGAAAAAAGAGTTGCTGGTATGGGATTTGGTCATTTATTTGATTCTTTTCATGAATTATTAAGAAACAATACTGATAAAAAAGAAATAAGTTCCTAAAATTTCAAAAATTATTTTTCAATTTGAATGGTTATAAGAACTTTTTCTCCGGTTGCAGTAACTACATCCCAGTCTTTAGAAGAATTGGTATTTAATTTTTTATCTGAATAGTTTAAATCTTTAGATAGAGTTTCAGATGCTATCAATTCTTTGAAATCTGTTACAGACTGCTTTCCAATTTCATTATCAGAATGAATTAAGAGATTAATTTCATAATCATATTCAAGACCCAAATCTTTTCTCATGGATTGGATTCTTCTAATAATGTCCTTTGCTAACCCTTCTTTGACAAGTGTTTTATCAGTTAAATCAACATTCAAAAGAACTAAACCTTCTTTGAACTCTTCAGCTTGGAACCCTTCATGTGTGACAACTTTGAGCCTCAAATCATCTGAAGCAAGCTCATAAGTTCCAATAGTAAAGTTAGTTTCAGAAGAAGATCGTAATTTCTTTATGATGTTAATTTTGGTTTTATCATCAATCGAATTTATCGCGTTGATGACGGCATTTGATTCTTTTCTAAATTTAGGACCAAGAGTAGCAAAGTTAGGTAATATTTGAAAGGACTGTAAATCACCAGCTGAATCGACCAATTCAATTTTCTTAACGTTTAGTTCATCCTCTAATATAGAAGAATACTTCTCTAATTCTTTTCTAAGGTTAACGTCAGGAATAACTAATGTCGCACTTAATAAAGGTTGTCTATTTTTGATATTAACATTTTTCCTGGCAGCTCTACCTGCAACAACGGCATCCAGAATTGTGTTCATATTTTGCTCTAAAACCGGATTTATTTTAGATTCATCACTTTCAGGGTAAGACAGCAGATGAATAGATTTGACAGCTTTAGGGTTATTTTTAGCAACTATTTGTAAATAAAAGTGTTCGGATAAGAAGGGAGTAATTGGAGCTAAAAGCAATATAATTTGTTCTAAAATCTCGTGAAGTGTTTGATAAGCACTTTCATGTTCAGAATCAGTCTTATCCCAGAATCTTCTTCTAGATCGACGAATCCACCAGTTACTAACAACATTATCTAAATATTCTTGAATAGCACTGGTGGCTTTATGTGCCTCTAATTCTTCAAAGGCAGAAATCACATTTTTAATAAGAGTATTCAAAGAACTAATAGCATATTGATCCAATTCTGGTCTTTGATGTAAAGGAATAACTTTAGTCTTCAAATATTTCCAATTGTCAAGTTTAGTATAAGTCTCAAAAAATGAGAAAATATTCCAAAGAAGTAATTGGAAATTTCTAACACTTTCTCGAACAAGGCTTTCGCCAAAACGAGTGCTTTTCCAAGCCGGACTGTTTAAAAGATAAAATCTTACAGCGTCTGCTCCAAATGTAGCAAAAGCATCAGAAGGAGAAATAGCATTACCTTTGGACTTACTCATTTTCGTCCCATCTTCTGCTAAGATATGGCCCATAGTCAGACAAGTTTTATACGCTGGTTTATCAAAAAGTGCTGTAGAGACTGCCAATAAGGTATAGAACCAACCTCGAGTTTGGTCCTGTGCTTCAGTAATGAAGTCTACTGGATAGTTTTTTTCAAACACATTTTTGTTTTCGAAAGGATAATGCCACTGAGCAAAGAATGCTGATCCAGAATCATACCAAGTATCAATCACATAGGATTCTCGCTTCGAGTTTTTTCCACATTTTGGACAATTAATTGGCAATTCATCAATATATGGTTTATGCAGTTCAATTTGGTCTGGAAATGTTTCCAAAGCACATAATTCCTTTAATTCTGCAATGCTTCCAATAACAAATTCATGATCGCATGATTGACAAGTCCAAATTGGTAAAGGTGTTCCCCAATATCTACTCCTTGATAATGCCCAGTCTTTTGCTTCTTCAATGAAATTACCAAATCTTCCGTCTTTTAGATGTTCAGGTTTCCATCGAACTTTGTCGTTATTATTAATCAAATTTTTTCGTAATTGGGACATTCCAATGAACCATGACTCATTGGCATAGTAAAGCAAAGGACTATCGCAACGCCAGCAAAAGGGGTATGTATGTTCTATTGTTTGTTTTTTAAACAACTTTTGAGTTGCTTTTAAATCAGCTATTATTTTTACATCAGCATCTTTCACAAATAAACCGTATATTTCCAATTGTCAAGTTTAGTATAAGTCTCAAAAAATGAGAAAATATTCCAAAGAAGTAATTGGAAATTTCTAACACTTTCTCGAACAAGGCTTTCGCCAAAACGAGTGCTTTTCCAAGCCGGACTGTTT